>JBATTM010000070.1:0-3694 GCA_049670545.1 Polyangiales bacterium | reverse complement strand
GTCTTGACGCGTCGACACCCGTGCCCCGAAGGGGAAACGCCTCGTTGGTGCTCTTTGTCGTGAGCTACGCGGCGTGTGGGTGCACCGACAAGGATGGTGTGGACACGCTCGAGCTGGGTTCGAGGCGATCCAAGATGCCTTCGATGATGCGGTCGTGGACTGAGGCGATCTTGAAGATCCAGACCGGCGCGAACCACCAGGACAGGTTTGCCTGGAGGACGTGCTCGACGGAGCACCCGCTCGCGGTTTCGGTGAGCTCGAAGCCATGGGTCCCCTGGAGAAAGGGTTGGTCGGCGCGCCACACCATCTTCCTGCCCGGCTCGAGCTCATTCAAGGCCGCGCGAATGATCCCGTGACGCTCGCGGGTCTCACCGACGCGCAAGGGACCGGGGGTTCGCTGGAAGGGCATGGAAGGCGCGGGCCACACGGTGTCCTCTTCGGTGCCAAGCCTCTCGAGGTCACGGAAGACGTCAGCGGCGGGACGGTTGATCGATCGGGTGTGCACGTTTCGGATTCGCATGACAGTTCTCCTTTTCAAACCATACGGTAGCGTATGGTTTGTAGGCTGGGAGGTTGCAAAGGTCAATACGTCACCGTATGGTGACGCCATGTCAGAGCGTTTGAGCGCGGAAAACTGGACGCAAATGGCCCTGCGCGTCCTAGCCGAACGGGGCATCGAAGGAGTGCGCGTCGAGCGCCTCGCAGACGCGCTCGGGGTCACCAAAGGTAGCTTCTATTGGCATTTCGAGGGCCGCCGTGCCCTCTTCGATGCGGTACTCGACCAGTGGGAACGGCGGGCGACGCTCGAGGTCATCGCCGCGGTCGAACAGGCCTTCGCCGATCCAGGCGATCGACTGCGAGAGCTCACCCGGCTCGTGTTCCGCCACGGGGCGTCACTCGACAGGGCGGTACGAGCCTGGGCCAGTCACGACGAGTCTGCCGGGAGGGTCGTCAGGCGCGTCGACAAGCGAAGGCTCGAGTTCGTTGCCGATCTTCTCCGGGCCTACGGCCTGGAGCCGTCGGTAGCGGCGATTCGCGCACGACTGCTCCACACCGCGCTCATCGGCGCGCAACACACGTCTTCAAGAATGGCTCGTGAGCGCCGGGTACAATGGGCGCTCCACAACCTCGAGCTACTCTTGCGGTCGCCGTGAGACGCGAGTCCGACTAGAAGTACAGCTGAACGGCCGGACCGAGTGTCTGGATTCGATCGGTGAAGAACTGGCCGTTGGGGGAGCGGCCAATGTAGTAGCGGACCAGGAAGTCGACGCGGTAGCTCGACTCGCCGACCGGATCGAGCGTGGCGCCCACGATGAACGCCGCATCGGGGATCCAGTCGTTCTGCTGCCAAGATTCCAGATTCACCCCCGTCAGGAGCTGGACTCGGTGCTTCGACTTCGAGGTGATCGGACGGAACTCCGCGCCAAGCTGGAACAGCCAGCGGTCGAGGTTCGAAGGCTCGATTCGCACGATGGCCCCCATGCCCCCATACACGCGCGCCCACCCTCGCGGTGAATACGACACGAGCACGTCGAGCTCCTCGAACGAGAGATTGACCCGGTCCACCTCGTTGTTCAGAAGGAATTCGTCGCCGAGATGCGAGCTCTGGTGAAAGAACCGCGTCAAGAAGACGAGAGAGTCCAGCGCGTAGGAAAACGTCACGGCCCCTAGATAGTCGGCGTTGACGAGGTCGTTCGAGGGCGCGCCAAAGTCGAACACCGAGAAGATGCCGCCTTGCAGGCCAAGCTCCCAACGACCTCGCCGGCGCGCATCCCGCTGCACGATCGCAATCGACGCGCCCGCCTCGGCGACCCCCACGTTCGAGAACTGTGGATCATCGAAGTAGTGAAGGTACCCGATCGCGAACCGGGGCCAGCGAGGATCGGCAGCAAGTGGCGCGAACAGAGACACTCGGGGAAACACGAGAACCTCTCGCGTGGCCTGGGGCTGCGCAGATGCCGAGGCGGGGGCGATCCATGCGAAAGCCCCGAGCAAGGCCAGGGTGCGCCAGCGATGTCGGAGCGTGATCATCAGTTCGCTTGGGCGCACGACGCGGCGGGCAAGCTATCGCTTGTCTTTCATCCAACGAGGGAAACATGAAAGCGGATTCGAGACGAACTATTGGTGCGGCCCACGCCTAGGATCGAGCGGCTTTGCGCGCCTGAAAACGTGCCATCCCGGCAAAGAGCGCGAGGACGTCTGCGGGTTTGGTATCGCCCTTGAAGTCGCGATACAGGGTGTGGACGTTCACGTAGACCCTCTCCGCGTCAATCCACCGATCGAACTCTTCGAGAGCGACCTCCAGCGCTGCGTCCTCGACCGACATGTCCGCGTCATAGCGAAGCCTCGTCTGATCCGTGAGGACTCGGAGGTAGTGCAAGGTTTCCCTAAGCCCCGACTTGTCGGTGAGCGGCCCATGCCCGGGAACCACGGTCTCGACATCCAGCTCGAGCAAGCGCTCACACGCAGCGATCCAGTTCGAGACCGGCCCCTGCCAAATGATCGGGTGCGCGTCTTTGAACAGGATATCGCCCGTGAACAGCGTCTTGTCTTCAGGGACCCAGACCACCGCATCGCCTAGGGTGTGGGCGGGGCCCACTTCGATGAGCTCCACTCTCTTGCTGCCAACGCGCAGGCTCAACTGACCCTCGAAAACTCGATTGGGCAGAACCATGTCGTTGTTTGCGAAATCGAAGTCCTCGAAGAGTGGGACCGCAAGCGGAGCCGCGGCGAGGAGCACCGCTACGCGATCGACCCCAACCGCGTTGAGCACGCTGCCCAACACTCTTCCACTTGCGCCTAACGCGTCGAAAAACCGAGCGGCACGCAGCAGCAACAAGTTGCGGCTTGGTGGCGCCTCCTGCAGGTCCTCGACGCATCCTCGGGTGCCGATGATCTCCGCGTCGGCGACCAACGAGTTCCCATAGCAATGATCGCCGTTTCCATGGGTGTTCACCACCGTCCCGATACGGGCGGCGGCAGGAAACGCCCTTCGCATCTGACCCAGCATCTCCTCGGTGAGCTTCTTGTCGAACAACGTATCGACCAACAGGCTCTGATCACCATCGGTGATGAGCCCAGCGTTGCTCCAGCCCCATGAACCCGGTAGCTGGGTATACGCGAAGATGCCGTTTCCCAGCGCATGGAGCTTCTTCTCGACAGACGTGTTCATGCACGACGACCGTACACCCAGCGACCACGAATGGGAAACGCCGCGAGAACCGCGAAAGAAAAGCTAGCGGATGCTCTGACTGCCGCAGGTGGCGACCAGCGTGCCGGGAACCTCTTCGAATTCGGTATCGGTACGCAAGTCGTCGAACACGCCCTCAGCGGTCACGCGATCGCCGTCGATGCTCACCACGACCGTATCGGCCGGGCCCCTCGCTTCCCAATCGACGCTTGGGTCTTCGAAGTTCTCGATGTCGCCGATGTAGACTGTGTAGATGACGCCTGCCCCCTCGTAGCGCTCCTGGCCCGTGTCGTCCTCAATGTCGGCCTGCATCTGCACACGAGAGCCGTCGCTGTGCTCGCCGAACGAGTTCGAGCTGAAGGAGTACACTTCCGATTGGGTCGCGTCATAGCCGAACGCGCACAAGAACTCGCTGAACTCCCACGTCTCGTCGCCGATCGTGAGTGTCGCAGAGCCCGATCCGCTCGGCGCGGCCCCCGTGCCGCCGGTCCCAGTGCCGCCAGC
>JBATTM010000069.1:0-3249 GCA_049670545.1 Polyangiales bacterium | reverse complement strand
GGCGAGCACGATCTTCTTCGGGGACCCTGCCATGGCCGACGAGGGTACTGATCCGCCAACCCGGCGCAAGGGGGCGCATGCGGAGCCCGATGCGGCCCCCTCGGGACCCCTATCCGACGCGCTCGATCGCCTTGGCGTCGATGAGCTCTGTGAACACGCGAAGCGCCTCGAGGCGGCCCATCTGGCAGATATCGAGCACCTCGTCGACCGTGGTCTGCCCATCGACGAGAGAGAGCAAGAACGCGGCCTGCGGGTCGAGTCCCAGCCATTTCATCTTGGCCCGCGGCACCGACGCATTGAAGATGTTGTCGAGAGACCCGATCCGGGTCGCGTAGCGTGCTTCGAGACGAGCACGGCTGTTCTGTGCGTATCGAAGGGCCTCCTCGTCGTCGGGCTCGCGGCCGAGCTGGAGCTCAGCCGCAGTCAGGGCAGCAGCGTAGTCGCCGAGCGCGAACCGGTCCGCGATCTCGAGGTGCACCTCCTCACGAGAAGCACTGGGTGCCGTGCTCGAAGAAGGCGGGGGCTGGCTCGGGGAGTGCGTCTGGGAGGGTGGTGGGGGTGGAAGGCTCCGACGGTCCCGGTCGATCGCCCACGCATCTCCTGACGGTCGATTCGTCGGCCCCTCGGGACGCACCGGTTGGTTCCCGCCGGTGAGATCGATCTCTCCGTCGGAACCGAGGACGCTCGGAAACCCGGAGCCACTCGATTCACTACGACGCCGGCTCATCGCTAGGCCGACTTGCCGACGACGCCTTTGAACATTCGCTGCGTGCGCCCGAGCGACTCGAGCTCCTCTTTGAGCCCACCGATGTCACCACGTTCGAGCAGTGTCCGTGCGTTGTCGAAAACGCCCTTGGCTTTGTCGATTGCATCGCGACCGAAGTCGCTCCCCGCAACGATCTGTTCCACCTCGGGAAAGAGGCGCTCGATCTCGGCGATGAGCGTCTCCGCTTCCTGACGCACCTTCTCGCTCGCCTCGTCGTCCCGCCGACCGACCGCGTAGTCCGAAGCGTCCGCCATCATGTCGTTGATCTCGTCTTCGGTGAGACCGCTCGTGGCAGTGACCGTAATCGACTGCTCCTTGCCGGTCTCGACGTCCTTGGCGTGAACGCTGACGATACCATCAGCGTTGATCTCGAAGGTGACCTCGACCTCGACCTGCCCTGCCTGCGCACGGCGTAGGCCCGTCAAGATGAACTCGCCCAGCAACTCGTTGTCTTCCGCCCGGCGCGACTCGCCTTGCAGGACGAGAATCTTCACGGCCGTCTGATTCTCCCGAACGGTCGTGAAAGGCTTGCTTCGAGACGTGGGCACCGTGGTGTTCTGCGGAATCAGCTCTTCGAAGTAGCCGCCGACGACCATGATACCGAGGGTATGCGGGGTGACGTCGAGAAGGACCATGTCCATTTCGGGTGAGTCGTCGACCAGCGCTGCGCCCTGAATCGAAGCCCCTAGGCCGACGACCTCATCCGGGTGCACTCCCTTACAGGGGTCCCGTTGAAAGAACTTGCTGACGCGCTCCTGCACCTTCGGCATGCGGGTCATCCCGCCGACGAGAATCACGTCTTCGATTTCGTCCTTGGCAAGGCCCGCCTCACCAAGCGTCAGCTCGCAAATCTGCACGGTGCGGTCGACGAGGTCTGCGGTCAGCTCCTCGAGGGTGGCACGCGTGAGCAAGCGCTGGAGATGGAGTGCTTCGTTCCGCTGACTCGAAATGATGAACGGCAGATTGACCTCGGTCTCGGTCACCGCGGATAGCTCGCACTTCGCCTTTTCGCTCGCGTCTTTGAGTCGCTGAAGCGCCATGCGGTCCTGACGAAGGTCGATTCCGTGCTCGTGCTGGAAGCCTTCGACGAGCCAATCGATCACGCGTTGGTCGAAGTCTTCGCCGCCGAGAAACGTGTCCCCGGCCGTGCTGATCACCTTGAAGACGCCGGAGCTCGAGATCTCGAGGATGGAAATATCGAAAGTACCGCCACCCAGATCGAACACGGCGACGGTGCGATCGATGTTTTTTCCAAACCCGTACGCAAGCGCTGCCGAGGTCGGTTCGTTGATGATGCGGATGACGTCGAGACCTGCGATCGCTCCAGCATCCTTGGTCGCCTGGCGCTGGTTGTCGTTGAAGTACGCCGGCACGGTGACGACGACCTTGTTGATCTCCTCGCCGAGGTAGTCCTCGGCCACCATCTTCATTTCTTGCAGCACCATCGCGCTGACTTCCGGGATGCTGTACACCTTGTCGCGCATCTTGATGCGGCAGTCACCATGCGGGCCTTCGACGATGTGGAAGGGGCACGTTTGGATCGCGTTCTTGACCTGCGGGGTGTCCCACTTGCGCCCGATCAATCGCTTGGCCGCGAAGACGGTGTTCTCGGCGTTCGTCACAGCCTGCCTCTTGGCGATGTGCCCGACGAGTCTCTTCCCACCCTCGGTTACAGCCACCATCGACGGCGTGACTTTGTACCCACCGCGGTTGGCGATCACCACTGGCGTGCCGCTTTCGACGACGGCGACGCACGAGTTGAACGTTCCTAGGTCAATTCCGATGACTCTTTCCATGCCCCTGTTTCCGCGCGCTCGAATGCAAAACCCACATCATCCCCCGAGCTGCTTCTTGAGATTTTTCACCATCTCGCTGCCCGGGTCCAGCTTTGCGGCCTCATCGAGCTCTTTGTGTGCGCTGTTGTCCATTCCCGCATCCACGTAGATTCGGGCCAAAAGCACCCGGGTATCGACGGAATCGGGCTCGAGGTCGAGGCTGTGGAGGGCGAAGTCTCGGGCCTTGCGAAGATCTCCACCGGCCGTAATCAATGCCTGGGCTGCACGGCGTGGGGCCTCGGCATCTTTTGGCGCCGCCTCCGCCACCTTCGCCCACGAAATGCTGGCAGCGGACCAGAGCCCGTTCTCCTCCTCGTACTTGGCCTGCTGACGATGGATGTCGACGAGCTCGATACGGAGATTCGAATTGACGCGGCGATACTGTTCCTGGAGCTCGCGGCTGTTCGCGTCGAGCGCCAGCGCCATGCGTAGGGACGTGGCCGCGGCCGCCAGATCTCCTTTGGCCTCCGCGATGCGGGCGTTCTCGATGTGATGCTCCGCCCGATCGACACCACCCGTGATCGTGGCTGTCTGCTTGAGCGAGCGGGTCAGATCGCGGAGTGCAGTCTTCGCCCCGACCTTCTCCGTCGGCGCCGGTATCGATCTCCCGGCTGTCTTGGCCGTGGGTCTCGCCCTCCCCTTCAACCG
>JBATTM010000068.1:0-6761 GCA_049670545.1 Polyangiales bacterium | reverse complement strand
CCCGGCGTCTTCGCTTCCACCTCGCGCCACCGACCTTCGCAAGTGTGCTTCGGCGCGTTCGGCAGCAGCGTCTGCGAAGCCCTCGCCGAGACGCTCTCGCCGCAACTCCACCAACGCCTCGGCGGTATCGAGTCCGTCTACCCGCATCAGCTGATCGAGCAGCGCTTCGACTGCCTCGGGGTGGCTCTCCGCCGCCCGAGGCAGACCGGCGATCATGGCGGCCGCGACGCCGTGGTCTTGTTGAAACACGACGGATTCGAGCAACTCACGGCATGCGCTCAGCCCTTCGTTGGGCTCCACCGCGATGCTTGCCGCGAGCGACCCTGCGGCACGGCGCCACTCTGTGATGGTAAAATCCGGGTCGAGATGGCGCTGGATCTCCTCCCGAAAGACCGGCATCGAGGTCGCCAGGAGCCCACGCGCCGAGGCGACGTGCCGCCATACGAGCGTCTCTCGATCCGAGAGCAGGCGGTCCCAGGCTTCCCGCACGGGACGCGTGCAGAACACGCGGATGCCGCTGTCGTCTCCTTCGATCGCGCGGCGTGCAGCTTCGCGCGCGGCTCGTTCTAGCAATCGAGCAGCCAGCCGCCGCGACGGAAGCGAACCCGTCGCGGGCGCACTGACCCAATCGCGGCCGAGATCTTGCCGAGAGATCAACGCGAGGGCCAACGCGTCGGCATTGGCCACGGAGCCGATCGGCAGGCTGATCGACAACGCCACGCGGGCGCGCATTGCGCTTCCTCCGAGGGCACGCTGTGATCCGAGCGCAAGCTGCGTGGCGACGGCGACGAACGTAGCCGCGTCCCCGCGTCGCAACCGGTCCAGGACCAATCGGCCGAGGGCCCGCTTCGTGTGACTGGCGGGAAGCGCAGCGGCGACTTCGTACAGGGCGGCAGCAGCGGCGGGTCCCGACAGCCAATCGAGACGCTCGACGTATCCGCCTTGGAGCGCCACATCCATGCTCTTCAGAAGAGCGTTCGGATCCAGCCCTTCGAGCGGCACAGGGCGACGTTCGTCGACCACCGCGCGTGCGAGCGTGGCCATCGCCTGACGCCAGGCAGCCTCACGCTGATCTCGGGCGTTCAGCTGGTGTAACACTGTTAGGCCTTCGAGGCGGTCCCGAGTGGCAGCACGCATTCGCGCGCAGTCTAGCTCGCTGGTCGCTTCTCTGAAAGCGTAGTTGACAAGGTTGAATCCACACCTTAGCTCCAGATGGCGTGCTCCAGCTCTCCTTCGAGTTCGTGGGTAACTCCTCACCGATCCCCGATGTGGGTCCGGCTGCCCCTGAGCGCCCGCAAGACGACCTGGACCGCGCGTACGCGCGAGCCTCCGATTGGAGCAAGACTCTCGCCAAACGCCTCGATCGCCCGGTCCGGCTGGTCATCACCGACAATCGGAGCACGATGCTCTCGGCCAAACCCAAAGACGATCGTTTGGAGGTCCGGCTCCACCACATGTTCTTGATGGCAGACGAAAATATCCTCGACGCGGTCGGCGACTACCTCATCGGCGGGCCACGCGCCTCTAAGGTCATCGACGATTTCATCGAAGCCCACCGAGCGCGATACGTTGCACCGGGGCGACCCCAGAGTGCGCTCCGCGCCAAGGGCGAGCACCACGACCTTCGCGCGATCGCGGACGATCTCGGGGCGCGCCATTTTGGAGGGCCGCTAGACCTGAAGATCACCTGGGGAAAACGCGTTCAGCCCAAGCGACGCCAGCGGTCCCTCCAGCTCGGCACCTACATGCCGGATGAGCGCCTCATCCGTATTCACCCCGTGCTCGACCAATCATGGGTCCCGGGCTTCTTCGTCGAGGCCGTCGTGTTTCACGAGATGCTTCACCACGAAATGCCAGCTGTCGTGCAAAACGGCCGACGTCATTACCACACCCGAGCCTTCAAGCAGCGCGAGCGCAGCTTCGAGTACCATGCGGCCTCGCAGGAATGGGAAAAGGAGAACCTGTGGCGTCTGCTCCGCGGCCAGTAAGGCGTCCGGGCTAGGCCGATGGCGCGTCGTCGAAAGATTCGATCTTCGATCTCCGTCCCGATTACCTTGGGCGCGATCACCGTCCTGCTGAGCGTTGCGCTCCTCGTGGGCTGGTCCGTCTTGTTGGGAAAACGCATTGCGAGTTCAGCAGACATCACAGGCGACGTCTGGCTCCTCGTACTCGGGGCGCTCTCTTTCGTATTGATCATCGTCGTGCTGGTCCTCTTCGTCGTCTCGCTCGCCCGCGGTATCATCGAAGTCCGGAAACAAGACACCTTCATCGACTCCGTGACGCACGAGCTCAAGAGCCCCCTGGCGTCGATCCAGCTGTGCCTCGAGACCTTAGGACGGGAAGGGCTCGCGGCCGGTGATCAGGAGGACCTTCGTGGCATGATGCTGGACGACGTCGACCGACTTCGTTCCTTCATCGATGACGTACTCGAGGCGAACCGCCTTTCCTACGCGCGTCCTGGAATGCTCAACGTCAGTGACGTGTCACTGCATCAGATTTCGGAGTACTGCGCGGAGTCCGTGCGAGTGCGGCACAAGCTCGCCCCGCAGGAGGTGGTCGTCAACGTCGACGATGAGTTGATCGTCAGCACCGATCGGGCGGCCCTCGAGATCGTCGTCAAGAATCTCATCGACAACGCGGCGAAGTACTCTGGGCGCCCCGCCCAGGTCGAGGTCACGGCAAGACGCCAGGACGAGCGCAACATGCTGATCGAAGTGACGGATCACGGGATCGGCATCGATCGAAAGGATCTCAAGCGTGTGTTTCATCGTTTCTACCGCGTCGAAAACCAAGAAGTTCGTGAGCGTCGGGGCACAGGCCTCGGGTTGTTCGTGGTGTGGGCGCTCGTGAAGCAGCTCGGCGGCGGGGTGGAGGCGTTTTCGGAGGGTCAGGGTCTCGGCACGACGATGCGTGTCCGGCTCCCCCAAGCCCAATCGGTGCGCGCAACATGACGACAGAGACTGCACAGCGCCTCCTGATCGTCGAAGACGAAGAACACCTCGCTGCAGGGCTGAAACTCAACCTCGAGCTCGAAGGGTACGAGGTCGACGTCGCGGCGAACGCGAAGGAGGCTGGACAACGCCTCCTCGATCCCACCGGGTACGACGCGATCGTGCTCGATGTCATGCTTCCCGACATCAACGGGTTTGAGCTTTGCAGAAAGTTCCGCGAAGCCGGGAACTTCATTCCTGTGATCATGCTGACGGCACGCTCCTCGCCAGAAGACCGGGTGCTGGGGCTCGAGGCCGGCGCCGACGACTATATGGTCAAGCCGTTCGAGCTCGGAGAGCTGCTCGCGCGGGTGCGTTCGATGCTCCGCAGGCGGCGGTGGGAGCAGGACGCGGGAGGCCATGCCAAGTCGACCACGCTGTCGTTCGGGCAGGCCGAGATCAATTTCGACACCCACGAGGTGAGGGTCGACGGGGAGCTGGTGCAACTCACCCAGCTCGAGCTCGATCTGCTGCGCTACTTTGCCGAGAACGCAGGCCGGGTACTCGGCCGGACCGAACTTCTCGAACGCGTCTGGAAGCTTCGCAACTATGGCAACACGCGGACCGTCGACAATTTCATTTCCCGCTTGCGGCGTCGGTTCGAAACCGACCCGAGCCAGCCCACCCATTTCCTCTCGGTCCGCGGCGCTGGCTATAAGTTCATCGCCTAGCCACCGTTTTCTCAAACTTTGACACAACTATGACAGAGCCATACGGAACCGTGACTGCAGTTCTGGGTGACCTCGGTTAGCCTCAGGGCATGGAAAGACGAGCTTTCGCTGCGGACGCGACGAGCGCCGCACCCCTGAGCGGAGTGCAGATGTGGACGAGGTCCACCCCGTTCCTCCTGTCTCACCTGGCGGTGCTGGGGGCGTTCATCTCGGGGGTCACTTGGCAAGCGGTGACGCTCTGCGTCGTACTGTTCTTCGTGCGGGCCTGGGCGATCACGGCCGGGTACCATCGGTACTTTTCGCATCGTACGTTCAAGACGAGCCGGGCACTGCAGTTCGTGCTCGCCTTCTTGGCGCAATCGAGCTCCCAGAAGGGTGTTCTATGGTGGGCTTCCCATCATCGTGTTCATCACAAACTCTCCGATCAGCCGGGGGACGTGCACTCACCCGTGCAGAACAGCTTTTTCTACGCCCATGTCGCGTGGATCTTCGCCGACTCCGGCGAGACGCGATGGGACAAGATCAAGGACTTCTCGAAGTACCCGGAGCTCGTGTGGCTCAACAAGTACTGGGCCGTCCCTCCGACGATCCTCGCAGTGTTTTGCTTCGCCGTGGCCGGCTGGTCAGGCCTTTTCATTGGTTTCTTCCTGAGCACTGTGCTTGTCTGGCACAACACCTTCCTGATCAACTCCCTGACGCACGTCTGGGGCACACGCCGCTTCGACACCACCGATGATAGCCGCAACAACTGGCTGACGGCGCTTCTGACCCTGGGCGAGGGGTGGCACAACAACCACCATCACTACCAGTCCTCATGCCGCAACGGGTTCTACTGGTACGAGATCGACGTGACGTACTACGTGATCAAGATGATGAGCTGGGTGGGGCTCGTCTGGGACATCCGCGGCGTGCCCGACCACGTGCTCGAAGAGGGCAGGCGGCGCGACCGCGGCGAGATCAACCCGCCCGACGCCTGCGACGCGCAGGACCCGGATCTGAGACTCGCCGCCTAGTGACCTAGAGCCACCAGCGGAGAATGTGGGCCCACCAGGGGGCTGGTTTTTGGTTGGGCTGCCAGTTGGTTTCTTCGCTACTCATGAGGGGCCTCCACGGGCTAAGTCGAACCCCGAGCGGCGATTATATCCAGAATGGCCGAGTTTCCGAATTGTTTCGTGATCGCTACAAATAGCTGAGATCACGAGCCTTTTGACTTGAGTTCAACAAGACAGCCTCGATTTGGCTTACTGAATGTAAAGGTCGCGGCCGTCGCCCTCGACGTATTTCTTGAATCGCGCTGGGATCCGGAGCAGATCTCGGCGAACCGCCGGGCGGATGATCGAAACCAACACGCCGTCGCCGATGTCGACCATCGCGCCGAACGACACCAAGGTTTTTCCGTTTTTCCAGGCACGCACGCGGAGAAAGCCCCAACCTGCGCGGAGCTCCTGCCCTTGCGAATGGTCGAGGCGAAACACCATCGCGTGCTTCGCGTCGTCGAGCGTCATGCGCAGCACGTAGCGCATGTCAACCGGGCCCCATTCCTGCCGAATCGCGAGATCGGCCTCGGCGCCTCGTTGTGCTTTGACCGTGCTTTCGGTGGTGATCGGGATGATTCGCTTGTAGTTGGGGAGGTCTTGCAATGCCCGCCACGCCGCATCGACGGGGATGTCGACCACCTGCCAACTCTGGCCGCCGAATAGTTTGAGCGTGCCGCGCTGCTCGTTCTTGGGCTTCATCACGAGCTCGCCCGACTCGAGGAGTCGCTTGTCCTCGCCGGTAAGGCCCGATTGGCTCGACTGCGCGGCGGAGGTCGCACCCCCAGCGATCAAGAAGACGCATAGCGCCCCAAGAAAACCAGCCAAAATTGACCGGTGACCGTGTTGTTGTCTATGTCTGGCGTGTGTGGGGAGCATGATTCGCGTTCTGGTCCTGTTGGCGCTGTGTATGGGGTGTGCCGATGCCGTTGCCCAGTCCAATGACGCCGATGTGGCAGGATCGATTCAGAGTATAGGCGCAAATCCGCCCCCTGGAGGTCCTCAAAGTACCGAAATCGAAGGCCTTCCGGCATGGGTGTCGATCCTTCCACCGTTGGTCGCCATCGTTCTCGCGCTCGCGTTTCGGCATGTCCTTCTCGCGTTGGTGCTTGGGGTGTGGCTGGGATCGTTTCTACTGACCGACTTGTCCCTCGTAGGGTCGTTCGCGCGCCTTCTCGATCATCATATCGTGGGCTCAGTCGCGAACCGTGGTCACGCGTCGATTCTGGTGTTCAGCTTGTTGCTGGGCGGGATGTTGGGGTTGATCACGGCGAACGGCGGCGCACGTGGATTGGCGTCGTGGGTGCGAACGGATCGCGGGACTCGACGGCGTGGCCAACTCACGACGTGGTTTCTCGGGCTCATCATCTTCTTCGACGACTACGCCAATGCGCTCCTCGTCGGCTCGTCGATGCGGCCGGTCACGGATCGTTTGCGGATCAGTCGGGAGAAGCTTGCGTTTCTCGTCGACGCGACGGCCGCTCCGGTTTCCAGCCTCGCGCTGATCTCGTCGTGGATCGCGGTGGAGGTCGGGTACATCGAAGATCAGTTCGTGCATCTCGGGATTGAACGCGACGCCTACGTCACGTTCGTCGAAACGATCCCCTACCGATTCTATCCACTCTTGATGATTCTCTTCGTGGCGTGGGTCGCGTTTCGTGGCCGTGATTTCGGCCCGATGCTCGCGGCCGAGAGGCGCGCCGTGGAAGAAGGGCGACTCCTGCGGCCGGGTGCCACGCCAGCCTCAGACTTCCACGACGAGGAAGTGCCCGAAGATGTCGTCGCTCGACCCTGGAACGCGGTGGTGCCGGTCGCTGTGGTCGTCGCTGTGGCTGCCATCGGCATCTACGTGGACGGACAGGCGAAGGTATTGACCGAAGGTCTCGAGCCCTCACTTCGCACGATCGTGAGCGAGGCAAGTTCGAGCGCGGCTCTCTTGTGGGCATCGGGGGCTGGCTGCCTTGCCGCGTTCGGCATGTCGCTCGCGAGCCGTGCCCTGGGCGTCGGTTCGGCCCTCGACGCGTGGCTGTCCGGGGTTCGTGGGATGATGCTGGCCGCGCTGATTC
>JBATTM010000067.1:0-4055 GCA_049670545.1 Polyangiales bacterium | reverse complement strand
CGGGTAGCCTCCGCTCATGGCAACCAAAGCGAAGACGAAGCGACCGAAGGCACGCGCCAAGGGCAAGACGACACGCGAGCGGATCGACAAGCCGCCGTATGAAGTCCCGCTCATGGATGAGATCAAGGCGCTGCCCAAGAACGGGCTGAAGATGGCGTCCACGTTCTCGGGCTGCGGCGGGTCGTGTCTTGGCTATCGCATGGCCGGGTGGGATGTGGCGTGGGCGTCGGAGTTCATCCCGGCCGCGCGCGAAACCTACTTGGCCAACTATCCCGATGCGCTCGTTGACGATCGGGACATTCGCGAGGTCCAGCCCTCCGACATCATGGAAGCGATCGGGGTGTCGAAGGGTGAACTGGATCTGTTCGAAGGCTCGCCGCCGTGTGCGTCGTTCTCGATGGCAGGCGCCCGCGACAAGCTCTGGGGGAAGGAGAAGAAGTACAGCCAGACGACGCAGCGCGCTGACGATCTGTTCTGGGAGTACGGTCGGCTGGTGAAGGGGGTTCAGCCGAAGGCGTTCATGGCCGAGAACGTGAAGGGCCTCACGACCGGCAAGGCCAAGGGCTACTACCTCGACATCAAGGAGATGCTGCAGGCGTGCGGCTACAAGGTCGAGTGCCGCATCGTTGACGCTCAGTGGCTCGGCGTCCCGCAGCATCGTGAACGTGCGATCTTCATCGGCGTGCGAAACGACATCGACAAGAACCCGATCGATGGGTTCCCGACGAAGCTGTCGTACCGCTATGCGATCCGTGACGCGCTCCCGCACATCGCGAGCCTGATGATCCGACAGCTCTACGGCGAGGACAAGCGAGTCGGCGGGAACGAAGTCAGCCCGACCGTCGACACGAAGGGCATCGGCGCAAAGGACTTCTACCATCTCGAAGCCAACGACCTCGAAGGCACGTCCTTCGTCGGGTATGCGATCGAATCGGAGTGGCGCAAGCTCAAGCAGGGGAAGGCGTCCAAGAAGTATTTTCAGCTCGTGCGTCCCGACCCGCGCAAGCCATGCCCGACGATCACCCAGGCTGGCGGAACGTCGCCCGGCACGGCTGGCGTCACGCACCCGAATGAGCCTCGCAAGTTCACGATCCCCGAGCTGCGCCGCATCTGTTCGTTCCCCGACGACTTCCAACTGCTCGGGTCGTTCCCGCAGCAGTGGGAGCGATGCGGCCGTGCTGTCCCGCCGATCATGGCGCGTGCGATTGCGCGCTCGATCGCACGCGGGCTCTTTGATACGGAGCCGAGCTAATGCCCTGCGACCACGTTTCGATCGATACCCCTGATGGACCCGTCAACGCGATCGTGTGCAACCGTCAGCGCCGAGCGAAGTGTTCGGTCTGTCGCAAGAAGGCGGGCACGAGGCTCTGCGACGCTCCGCTGGAGCGCGTCCGCTACGCCCGCAAGACGCGATCGAAGACGTGCGACAAGCCGCTCTGCGATGACTGCGCCATCGTCGTCGGAGAGAACACCGACGTGTGCCCTGGCCACGAACGATGGGCCCAGCCGCTCGCGGACCAAGGTTCGCTCGAAGGGATTCTCTGATGCCGCACAAGGACTGGACCAAGGGCGACGACGGCAGCTGGTCGTTCGGCGCGATCGGACGCGACTTCGATGAACACGTGCGTCGTCACCTGCCCGGCTACGAACAGATCACTCAGCTCGCCGTCAGCGCGGCGATGTGGAACACCTACCAGGGCGCTCGCGTTCTCGATGTCGGCTGCGCCACCGGACAGACGCTCGGGCTACTCGCCGGGCGATCGCCGCACGTCTTCGAAGGGCTCGGTGTCGATGTCGAGCCGAAGATGGTAAAGATGTCCAACGAACGGTTCGGGCGGATCAACGATCGCGATCGCGCGCAGCTCACGGCCGTGTGCGAAGACTCCTCCTTGTGGGCGCCCGCCGAGAAGATGGATGTCGTGCTCTCGCTCTTCGGTCTGCAGTTCATCCCGACACCGAAGCGATGGGATGCGCTCGCGCTGATTGCCGATAGTCTCGCACCCGGTGGTCTGTTCATCCTCGCCGAGAAGACGATGCCGCAGTCGCCGCGAGGCGCGGACCTTCACGCCGGTCTGTATTCGGACTGGAAGCTTCAGAACGGAGTCGAGCCTGAAGAGGTCGTGGCGAAGTGGTCGAGCATCCGTGGCCAGCTCATCCCGTGGCACGCTCACGTCTATGAATCGTGGGCGGCGCGGTGCGGACTCCAGGGCGATCTGATCTGGTGCTGGGGTCCGTTCCGCGCGTGGGCATGGTGGGCGCCCGAGTCTAGCCAGCGGACACAAGGACTCCACGCAGACGCCGCGAGGAACGCTTGACATCGGCAGGCACGAGGTCGTCGTAACTGATCTGGCCATCGAAGGCGGCGACGATCTTGCTCGCCGTCGTCAGGGTCGGAGGCAGTCCACGATTCGTGATGCGGTTCAGGGCGCTCTGCGGGATGCCCATCTGCCGCGCGGCTTCAGACTCTGACCATCCGTTTCGCTTGATGATTCGGCGCAGCTTGCTCATGGTGCGGTGTTCTCCAAAGCAGGGGGCCGGGGGACTCGCACAAGCTATCGCATCGGCGAAGATCGTGCCCCGCACTGTGCGGTAGCGCGCGATCTAAAATGCGATAGAGTGCGCCTCCCCCGATTCCCGGGACGCGCCCGGAGGCTGCTGAAATGGACTACCTCAAGAACGTCGGCACGCGACAGACTCCCCCGACCGAGCATGTGCCCGGCCGAACCGATCAGGTGAAGAACAGCGCAGGCGGCGTCGTCTTCGAGGTCGATGCGTGGGCGAAGCTCGATCGGTTCCTTCTGATGGGGTCCGAGGGCGGCACGTACTACGTGGGGCAGCGCGAGCTGACTCTGCAGAACGTCTCGTGCGCCATCGGTCTGATCGCTTCGGACGGAGTGCGCGTGGTCGAGCGCGTCGTGGAGATCAGCGACGCGGGCCGTGCGCCGTCGAACGATCCCGCACTGTTCGTGCTGGCGCTCGCGTCGGCCGGGCCGTCGACGGAGGTCCGTCAGGCTGCGCTCGATGCGCTGCCGAAGGTCGCTCGGATCGGAACGCACCTGTTCCACTTCATGACCTTCGTGCGACAGTTCCGAGGTCGCGGTCGCTCGCTGAACCGGGCGCTGCGCTCGTGGTACGAGGACCGGGATGTCGACTCGCTCGCTCTGCAGGCCGTGAAGTTCAAGCAGCGTGACGGCTGGTCGCATCGCGACGTGATGCGCCTCTGCAAGCCGAAGACGGATGACCCGGTTCGCAACGCGGTGTTCGCGTACATGGTCGGCAAGGCCGGTGTCGAGGAGCTGGCGACGGCCCCTCGGATCATCGAGGCGAGCGTGCGCGCTCAGGCAGGCACGCTCTCGCCCGGCGAGATCCGCGAGCTGCGCCTGCCGCGTGAAGCGCTGAGAACTGAGGATCTGAACAACCCGGCTGTCTGGGAGGAGCTGCTCTATGACATGCCGATCGGCGCGCTGGTCCGCAACCTCGGGCGCCTGACCGCGAGCGGATTCATCAAGCCGTTCACGGTGCAGGAGTCGGTCGTTGTCCAGAAGCTGCTCGACGAGCGAGCCATCAAGAAGTCGCGCATCCACCCGATCGCGATCCTGCTGGCGCTGCGAACCTACGCGAGCGGCGGCGGCGCGCTCGGGAAGCTGACGTGGCACCCGTGCGGTGCG
Source organism: Polyangiales bacterium (assembly GCA_049670545.1). Lineage (GTDB taxonomy): Bacteria > Myxococcota_A > Polyangia > Polyangiales > Houyiibacteriaceae > SG8-38. The sequence goes on along the minus strand of JBATTM010000067.1, from coordinate 387 downwards.
ATCGTCGAGGCGCTGAACGATGCGTTCAAGATGGCGTTTGAGAACGTGGCGCCGACCGGCAAGCGGACGCTGATCGGTCTCGACGTGTCGGGCTCGATGGGCTCGCCGGTCAACGGTGCGAAGATCCTGACGTGCCGCGAGGCGTCGGCCGCGATGGCTTCCATCCTCATCGCGACCGAAGAGCATACGCACACGGTCGGCTTCGTCTCTTCGGATGCTTCGCGCAATCGATGGGGCGGGGGCGCTCCGGCGTTGCAGGTGCTCCCGTTCACTCGGCGCTCGTCGATCGAGGACATCGTGAACCACGTGCAGGGGCTTCGCTTCGGAGGGACGGACATCTCGCTGCCGATGCTGTACGCGCTCGATCAGGGCATCGGCGTCGACGCC
>JBATTM010000066.1:0-6295 GCA_049670545.1 Polyangiales bacterium | reverse complement strand
GAGCAGCGCCGGACCGCGAGCGCCGACCTTGAGCGAGTTCTGGTCGTCTGCCACCGGCACACCCTGTTGGGTCGTCAGGGTCTCGTAGGCATCTCCTGCGCTCTGGTGGGTCTCTCCGCCGGAGCCTCGCGTGATCTCTTGCTCATGGTACCGGACTTGGCGCTTAGAGGCTTCGCCCGATGATCGCCCTGGTTTTCGTCGCTTTGATGACATGACGTGGGTAAGATGCAAGCGTCATGCCCCCCGCGTGAGTGGAACGACACCTGCGAACCCGGTCGCGCGGCGAACTTGCTGAAGTCCGTCGCCACGCGCGCAGCCACACTCCCTAGGCCGGCAGTGTGCTGTTGGTATCACGTCGACTCGGTGCCGACACGCTCCTCATCCTTGCGACCTCGCTTCGCGCCGCGTCGCTGGTCGACGTTCTCGACTGCTTCCTCGACGGCCTCGTCAGATGCCGGCGGTCGGGGCGCCGAAGAGTCGTCCTGGTCATCTCGTTTGTCCGGTCGTGACTGCGTCATGGTGGTGGGTTTCCTCTCTGTGAGCGCACTGAGCGTCGATGCCGCGCCCCCAGGCTGCCCCAGGTGAGGCATGCTGTCGCGGTCGATCGGGCGCTACCGCCGCGAAGTCATCGTGGATGCTTTCGCAGAGCGCCATGCACCTATCGGATTCACAGCAAGACTCGTGCCCTGTCAGCGGGCACGGCGTTTGCAGCGACCCGCGCCATGAGTCTAAGCACATACAAGCACGCGAGAATTACCGGGGAGTCCAGCGACGGCATCGAGGGTGCAATTCGCACCGCTCTCGAAACCTCCGCGAAAGCGGTCAAGGGTCATTCCTGGTTCGAGGTCGTCGACATCCGAGGGAGTCTCGGATCCGGCGGTCGCATCGAGAGTTACCAGGTCACACTCGAGATTGCATTCGCCGTCATCGAGTCAGAGATGGAGTGATGCTCGAGGCGCCAAGCTCACGATTCTTGCCTCTCTCATCGGCGTGCGGCGGCTTCGGGAGTGGGCGCTCGGCGGGCCCTTGGCGGGGCGCGGTCACCTCTTCCGAGTGAGCAACCCATACACGAGGAGGACGACCAGCGCGCCGCCGACCGCGAGCAGGAGGCTCCCCACGTTGAAACCGTCCATGGTGCCAAGGCCGAGCCGCGAGCCCAAGAACCCTCCGACGACGCCACCTACGATCCCGAGGGCCGTGGTGACGAGACAGCCGCCACCCTGCCGACCTGGCATGATTAATTTCGCGAGCGCGCCGAGCAGGCCCACTGCGACCCAAGATAGAATTCCCATGGTGAGCTCCTTGTGCCAGGGCCTAGAATGGAACGCCCCGGTTGGCTCTCCGATCACGGTATCGTCCCGTCGCGTGCACGGAAAAGGTGAACTCGGGAAGCTGGATGCTCCCCGCATGTGGCGTTGAACGACGTTCAGTCCAAACTGCGCGTACCCAATTGGTACGGAAGCTGCATTAATCAGGCGGAATGAAGAAACCGCCGATCCGCCAACGAGTCGAGCACGAACTTTTGGTTCGGTTCCCCCGCGTGCCGAAACCCCAAGGCGTCGGACGTTGCATCGCGCTGCTGGTCCTGTCGAGTCTGGTGGCGCCCGTCGGGTGCAGCCAGCTCGGTATCAATGCTGGAGACTTCGGCCTCGAGCCACCTCGAGTTTCGATCGCGAGCGTTCGACTGGTCGAAGTCCCGTCGACGAGCGCTCTTGGTAGCTACTACTGTGCACAGCAGTTCGGGCCCACAGTATGCAGCGTGTTCGGCCCCGTACCGTCGGCGGACGACGTCGGATTCGCCTTCGACGTCACACTGGATTTGCAGAATCCGAATCCCCTCCCGCTTCCCGTGGTTCAATCCCTTTTCGCGTTTCAGGCATTCCCCGAGGAGAAGGGAGTCGAGAATTTGGGGACTGTGTGTTTGAGCTTCTGCGAAGACCCTAGCGACTGCGAACAGAGTCCCTCCGCGTGCCAATCAGACGATCCGGAGATTCGTGATGCGAGCGATTTCGGCGGCGCGGCACGCGACTTCCTTTTTTCCGTCGCGCAAGGCGAAGGTCGATTCGGGGATCTTCGAGTTCAAACGATTCCAGCAAACGACACATCAACCATGGTCGTGCGCCTCGGAATCGATCCGCGCCGTATGCTCGATCTGATTAAAACGGCGGCGAGCGGCGAACTCGACAACGTACGAAGCGGCGGGTTCCCCGACCTGGCAGTTCCTTACCGGATCGAGGGAACAGCATGGGTCGCGGTCGAGGCTCTCGGACGGCTCGCGACGGATTTCGGCCCGACCGATGGAAGCTGGGCACTCTGAGGTCCCGGGCTCACTCAGATGGGTCGAACTTAACGTCTAGTTTTCCCGAGAACCAGGAGATCACCTCGGTGGCAACGGACGCAATGATCGAGCCGCCAGCCGCATCGGGGGACAGCTCGAGCGTCGCAGGCTCCTTTGGTCGATCAAAATAGTTGAGGTCCGCGATGATGCCGCCCGTGCCGATCTTGGTGTCGAGCTTCATTCTCACGACGTGCTCTTCCTGCGCCCACACTTCGCCGTCCATGCGGGTCAGCTTGATCGTATTCCCAAGAATCTGAGGCTTCTCAAACTCGCCTTCGACGCGGTTGATCGACACACGCGCCCCGGGCGTATCGCGTCTCCATACACTGAGGAATCCCTGCACGTCTCGGAGGGCGAACCGGGTGGACCCATCCATCTTGAGAAGCACTTTCATGCCCTCGACATGCATGTTGTGGAGTTCCAACTTCGCGTTCCCATCCGGCGAAGAAAACGCATCCTCCACGTTCGTGCCACCGCCCTTCTTCACCTCGATCACAAAGGTGCCCCCATCGGCCCTCGCCTTGTCGAACCCTACGCGGCCGAGGAAGAGGTCTGAGAAGCTGAGGTCGACCTCTCCGCGGTCGACACGAATGACCGAAGCACCGTCCGGCGTGAAGAACTCGACGTTCCTCGCCACCGGTTGCCCCCAACCGAGGGTCTCCAGGGTGCCGATCTTCATCGAGCCAGGGATCTTGGTATTGGTGAAATCCTCAACCCAGCCAGCGAGTATCGAGCGACCCTTGTCGGTGCCGGCCAAGAAAGCGCCGGCGACACCCACGGTGGCCACGATCGCCACGAAAGAAATGAGGAACCAGCGTAAGCATCCTGTTCTCGAACTCATTCACGGCCCTTCCGAAGCGAGGTCTCGAGTCTTCGTCCGAACCGGCTTGCGTGTCAACGCTAAAGGCTTTTCTCGAGCCGGCTGAGTACGTCGTGCGTCCGCTGTTGCTCGGGAAGAAGTTCAGCCTCGACTAGGACTCGAACATTCGGGTCGAGATCGGACCGATCTTTCTTGTAGTCTTTGAGACCGTGGTCTTCCCCCTCTTCGAGCACGCTCACGGCCGCCTTCTCTCCGAAGACTTTCGCGCCTCCTTCGATGAGTTTGGCGAAGGATCCCCACACACCCGACTCCTTGTCGGCAGATCCGCCCAAACGTCGAATCTCTGCGTCGATCCGGCTTACGCGCTTCTGATGCGACGTCCGGCATTGTTGGAGCGTCGATCGAACGGCAGGGTTGTCTATTTTGTCGATTGCCTGCGAGTAGGTCTCCACCGCGGAGATCTCCCCTCGGAGGAAAGAGTTGAGTTGGTCGATGGTTTCTTCGGTCGCCATGTCGTTCCTTTCTGAGACGTTGCGATGGGGCCGCGAAGTCGCGCGGCCCCGATTCTTCAGTTCTCTGAACGATGCAATCACCGTGCCCATACGTCTGTCGCGTAACGTCGGCGTCGTCTTTGGGCGGCACTGAAGGGATGACTGGGCGGATCGCCCCACGTGTGGCGAAAGGCAACGAAAGCGGCGTAGGTCAAGCGCAGCGTTGCGGCGCGGGCCGGGTGCGACGACGCCGCGAAAATGTCCTCGACATCGTACGCTAGTTCGCGCACCACATGCGAATCACGAGGGGAGTTGACCGATGGGGAAATCTTGGTGCGACGAATATCCTGATGCCGCTGATTGGATTTGCACCACGCCGACCGATGTTCTGATGGTTCTCCTGTCGTTGGTCGTCGTGTACGCAGCCGTCATCATTTACACCCGGATCACGGGGCTGCGCAGCTTCTCGAAGATGAGTGCCGCGGATTTCGCGATGACGATCGCTGTGGGCTCGCTGATGGGCTCTGCAATCGCGACGTCGAAACCACCCATTGCGCTCGCGCTGGTCGCGCTCGGGGGCTTGTTCGGTGCCCAATGGATCATTGCGGCCGTTCGTCACCGAAGTGGCTTCGCACGCAAGGCGATAGATAACGCCCCCCTCCTGATCATGTCCGGTCCAAACGTTCTGCACGAGAACCTGAGTCGGGCGAACATGACGGAGCAGGATCTCTACGCCAAGCTCCGAGAAGCCAACGTGTGGCGGTTCGAGCAGGTGCTCGCCGTCGTCTTCGAGTCAACCGGCGACGTTTCAGTCCTGCATTCGGACGACGCATCTTCGCCGGCGATTGAATCGGCCATCTTCCAGGAGGTGCGGGGCGCGTCTCGACTCCCCTAGCAGCGTCGCCTCCCCAGACTCACGTCCGGGGAGGCTCGCTCGACGTTCTTTGCTGTTTTTCGTGGTCGCGATCGGCCAGTTAGAGCATCACAAGGAACTGGAAGCCTGCACCGAACTGAATCTTGGTATCGCTCACTGTCTGATTGGTCGATTAGACCACGTCGGCGGTTGACCACGTCATCTCGATGGCTGGTCGGAAGATGCCCGAGCGACCGATCAAGATGTCAGTTCCAATCCGGGGCCGCAGTGCGAATCCACCATCTTGGTTGTTGTACGTGCCGCCGACCCCGAGACCGACGAACCCGAGGACTCGGTCGCTGAACGGAAAGTGAAAGCTGGGCTCGATGAACCCTCCGAACGTCAGGAACGAGTCGACACCGTCGGGATTTGACCATCCGAGTTCGACGATCGCGGAGAGCAGGAAGTTGTCGACGATGAAGAAGCCTGCGCTCGGGCGAAAGCTGATGAACGTCCCGCCTTTCGACGTGTCGACGAGGAAGCCACCGCCCAATTCAACGACACCCTTCTCTGCGTATGCGATATCGCCTCCGATGCCTGCACGCGATTGGCGCTCCAGGTTGAGGTCGACCTCAGGCACTTCGGGAAGCGGGTCCGGGTCCGAGGGGGACCCGACGTCGTCGTCGCTCGGCGCCGCGTTCTCGTTTCGGCGTTCGATGGGTCCGTCATCGTCTGGTTGAGCCTGAGCTACGCCTGCGCTGGCGAACAGCAGCGAGACGCAGAGGGCGCATGCCCAGCCGCGAGCGGAAACTTTCTCGATCTCGTTGGTACTACTTTGCATATCCATTCCTTCATTCGGCGGGGGCACGCTCCGGATGAGCGTCCCCCGTTCATTTCTCTCAAAAAGTTCTTCCCCACGAATCGGTTCCCTCGGTCTCGGCGGCGTCGCCGATGAGATTGAGCCGCGGTCGTAGGAGTCCAGGCAGAGTTCCGATCCAACCTCACTGCATTCCGCATGCCAAAGGGGCGGACCCTGGGCGGGAGGCACTCGTTCGCTGCTGCCTCGACCCGCGCTGAGCGTTTTGGTCCCAGGTGACGGGTCTGTGCGACCTCGGACCTGCTCCGCTGTGCATCGCGCCGATGGACTACTGCGCTCGACCTGCTGGAACACTCCCAGCATGCCGGCGTTTCGGTGAGGCAATGCGTCTCGGGTGGGTCAGGACGGCCTGGGCAGGCGCCCCGCGCGCCACTAAGTCTCTCGAGGTCCTTTCTTGGCGCGCTCTTCGCTTTCCTCGAGCTTCGGCCGCGTCTCCGAATCCTTCACGGCTTCTTTCGCCGCCTGCGCGTCTTCATCGACGTTCCCTTCCTCGAGGGTCTCTTTCACGCCGCTTCGGTAACGCCTGCCTGCCTCTGCGTTTCCTTCGCCCTTTTTTTCCGAAGTCATCGCTGGCTCCTCAATGCTTGCTCATCCAGTCGTCAATCTCTCGCTCGGCTTTGTCTTTCGCCATGCCGTAGCGCTCCTGCAGCTTGCCAAGTAGATTGTCGCGCTTGCCTTCGACCTGCTTCAGGTCGTCGTCCGTGAGTTTCCCCCACTTGCTCTTTGCGTCGCCCTTGAGTTGATCCCACTTGCCGCTGATTTGATCCCAATTCATGTCTCGTCTCCTTGATCGGTCGCGCTTGTGGAGAGCAACCGATGCCCTCCTAGGGTCTTGCAGCAGCAATTGCCGTGCCACACGATCGAACCCATTCGGGTTTCGCCTTGACCGGTTGGACCGTGACACGCATGCCTACAC
>JBATTM010000065.1:0-9489 GCA_049670545.1 Polyangiales bacterium | reverse complement strand
CGAAAAAATCGGCGGGCGACGGCTCCATCGCCAGAGTCTACGCCCTTTCTCTTGACCCAGGGCAGACCAGCCCCAAGTTGATTCCCATGAGGCGAGAGAGGCGTGCCGATGCCGAGGCGGAGAACGTCTCGGTGGTGATCCTGGGAGCTGGCTATGCCGGCCTTCGCGCCGCGCTCGGGTTGGCGCGCGAGCCCGGTGTGGTGGTCACACTGATCGATCGGGAGCGAGCGCCGGTCATCAAGACGCGCCTCCACGAGCTTCACGAGTCTGCCCGAACCACGGCCGTCGACAGGCTCTTGTCAGGAACCGACGTGCGGTTCGTCGAGGGGCGAATCTCCGAGATCAACCGTGCGCGCAACGAGGTCCACGTCGAGGATGGTGACTCGCTGCGATACGACTATCTCGTCGTTGCGCTTGGAAGTCGCGCCAGCGATTTCGGAATCCCGGGCGTCCGCGAGCACGCCGTGTTGTTGGACGGTGCTAAGGATGCCGATCAACTGTCGCGTGAGGTTGATCGACTCAAGCGCTCAGGCGGCCGTCTCGCAGTCGTCGGCGGGGGTCCCACCGGCGTCGAGGCCGCCGCCGAGGCCAGCCGTCGCCTTGGACGGGGGCGTGTCACCCTCATCGACGCCGACCGCCGGATTCTTCAGAGCTTCTCCCTGCTCCCGCGCGCGTACGCGAGGTCTGTCCTTGCCGGTCTCGGGGTTCGCGTTCGGAGTCGAGCCAAGGTCGTCGGTGTCGAGCCCAACCACCTCGTCCTTGGCGATGGAAAGGTTCTCCCCTATGGCGCACTCCTTTGGTCGGCTGGCGTGGAAGCCCATCCCCTTCTTGCCGCCTCGTCACTCGCTGCTCCACACCAACAGGCACCTGTAGACGACTTCCTCGTATCGTTGGTCGATCCAGACGTGTACGTCGTCGGGGATTGCGCGGATGCGAACCAAGGTGAACCAAGCGCCCAGCTCGCGGTTCAGCAGGGTGACTTCGCTGCGCGCGATCTCATCTACAGACTCCACGGCGGGTCCCGCACGAGGTACAACCCCACCGTGCTTGGCCAATTCGTGAGCCTCGGCTGCGACGCGACCGGGTTCCTGAAACTCGGCCGCGCCGAGGTGCCGCTCTTTGGTCCCCCAGCACGTGCCGCCAAAGCCGTCGGGGAGGCTCGCCATCGGTTGGTGGTGGCGGCGCGCGCAGCCGCGTCGTCCTAGTCTGCCTTCCGATCCGTAGCGCGCAATGATTGCGTCGCGGGGCCTCACTGCTTGCACTTGTTCCGTCCTGCCCCCACGCTCGCACGCGATGGTCGACGCACAGCGCAGTGATTCTAACTCGGCCCCCTCGACGCCAAGCGCCGAGCGCCAGGAGTTTTCGCTAGACCTGAAAGCGCGAGGTCGTATCCGCGTGATCGAGCACAAAGGCCCCGAGGGCGCGCCTACACTCATGTTGCTTCATGGCCTCGCCGCGACGGGGCCGCTCAACTGGCACACCTCGTTTTCCGAGCTGGCTGCGCGATATCACGTCGTGGCGGTCGACCACCGTGGTCATGGGCAGGGAATCGCGACGAACCGGTTCCGGCTCAACGACTGTGCCGACGACGTCGTCGCCGTGGCCGACGCACTTGGGATTCAAACGTTCATCGCGGTCGGCTACTCGATGGGAGGCCCCATCGCGAAGCTATGCTGGAGCCGTCACCCCGGGCGTGTCCGCGGGTTGGTCCTTTGCGCGACCGCAAGGTACTTCACCCCGCAGCAGTACCCGGTCCTCACCCGTGCCGTCCTGCCCGGCGCGGTGCTTGGCGCGCGATTGGCGCCGAAGCTCGTGCTCCATCAGATCGTGGAAGGGATGGTCAGAGACATTGCCCCTCCCAAGCTCAAGGACTACGTGCGCAAGGAAATGTCGGGCTCCGACCCCGCTACGCTCGCGCAAGCCACACGAGCCATTCTTCGGTTCTCGTCTCGAGACTGGGCCTCGAGCATTGCAGTCCCCACGGCGGTCGTGGTCACGACACGCGACAAGATCGTCCCGACACGGCGCCAGTACGCGCTCGCGGCAGCCATTCCTGGAGCCAAACAGTTCGTGGTCGACGGCGATCACTTCGCTTGCGCCGATCGCCGAACCACGTTTGTCCCAGAGCTGATCGCCGCATGCGATCATGTCAACGCGGCTGCGTGACGCACGCGATAGGCCGCCTGCGTCAATCGAAATCGGAGACGAGGTCGACGTCTAGTTGAGGCTGACGGACACTTGTTTCGTCGCGCCGGCCTTGACCGTCACGAACACCCGTTTCGGCTTGCCGTCGCCGAAGGGCTTCAGCACCAGCTTGTGTCGTCCGGCCGGAAGCGTCAGTCGCTGGGGTGTGCTCCCCAAGGACTTGTTGCCCTTGTACACCTCCGCCCAACCGCCACGGGTGACGAGATTGATCGTTCCAGGCTTCTTCTGCGCCACCGGCTTCGTGCGGGTCTTGCGCGTTGGACGCTCCGGGACGATCGCCTTCGGCGCGTCGACCGGGACGGGCTCGATCGCCGCCACCGGCTCCGCGATCGGAGGGGAGGGCGCGTGGGCGACGACCCCTTCGCCGTTGGGAGGCGGATCGCCGTTCTCGATGCCCGATAGAACTGCCACCGCCACCGCGATCACACCCGCCGCAATCAATCCCACCCGTGCCCGGCGTGACAGCCACATACGCGAAGCGTACGGCCGGTCGGCGATGAGTCCCGTGCCGGAGTGCGTCACATCAGCTTCATCCGCACGCGCGATGGTGGGTACCGACGCGTCCGCCATCCGCGCGACCTCCATCAACTGACTTTGCCGCGCCTCGCCCTGCGGAAAGACCTCCGTCATCCATTCGGAGAGCTCGGGCGGCCCCACGACGTCGGGTCGAGTTCCGAGGAACTGCCGAAGGGCGCGCCCCATGTCGCGCGCGGTTTGCCATCGATCTTCAGGATCCCGTTCGAGGGCTTTCAACACGATCTCGTCGAGCTCCTTGGGCACGCTCGTTCGGTACTTCGAAGGTGGCGTGATCTTGTCGTACAGGACTGAATGAACGGTGTTGGCCGTGGTGTCCCGTCGGAAGAGCCTCTTCACCGCCAGCATCTCCCAGAGCGTCACACCCAGCGCCCACACATCGACGCGCCGGTCGATTGGGTTCGCCGTGAGCTGCTCTGGAGCCATGTACGCGAATGTCCCTTTGACCTGACCCGTCGAGGTGTGATGCAAGCGCTCTCGCGCACTGGCAATCCCGAAGTCGACCACCTGAACGCCACCGTCGTAGGTGATGAAGAGGTTCCTCGGAGACACGTCACGGTGCACCACATGAAGGAGCTCTCCGCTGGCGTCCTTCAACTCATGTGCAGCGTGCAACCCCTCGCACGCATCCGCGATGATCCGAGCCATCTTGAGCGGCAGCATCGGGTCTCGACGATGTTCGCGATCCTTGGAGATACGTCCGCACACGCGAGACAACGGCTCGCCGACGAGATACTCCATCGCGATGTAGTACTCGCCGTCCGCCTCCCCGAAGTCGAACACACTGCATACGTTCGGATGGGTGATTCGAGACGCGATCTTGGCTTCGTCGAGAAACATGTCGATGTACCCCTGCTCTTTGGCGAGGTGTCGGTGGATGCGCTTGAGCGCGACCAGCTTCTCGAAACCCGAGACCCCGTCGATGCGAGCGAGATAGACCGAGGCCATTCCCCCCGAGGCGAGCTCGAAACAGAGTCCATAGCGACCGATGCGAACCGATCCCGTGCGCTCGGGCTCCGGCGGGTCCTCCGAGTGAGGGAGGACCTCGATCGTCGAGTCCTCGACAATTTCCTGATTCTTTCCGCTCAAAGACAAAGCTTCTCCTGCTTCTAGAGCCTAGCGGAACATGTTAATAAATAGTGCAATTTTTGAATGTACCTTCATTTATGATTACCTTGTGGGAAGAGGAATCATGGGTCGTCTCATCGGAATCTTTGCGTTTTTTGCCCTTTCGACGGCGCTCCAGCCGGAGGCCCATGCGCATCCCCTCCTGGATGAGGCGGTCGCGTCGTACGAAGAGGCAGGCTTTCAGGAGGCGCTCCGTGCCTTCGACGACGCCGCCCATAACGCAGATCTCACAGTCGATGAGCTTCTCTATCTATTCGAGATGCGCGCCCTGGTTCATCACGCGCTTGGGGATCGCGCGGCGATGGATCGCGACCTGCTTCGGATCGCCGTCGTGCGCCCAAGCTATCGCCTGGGCGGGTTGGCACCTCCACCCGTACGGGAGGCTTTTGACGGGATGCTTGCAGCGAACGGCGGGTCGATCGGCGTGTCCCTCGTGATCGAAGAGAAGACCTTCGATGGTGTCCCGTTCGTGGTCGCGACCGTGGACCAGGTCCCTCTGGGGCTCGTCGACCACGTTCGCCTGCATTGCCGACTTGGCAAGAATAGCAAGTCCGTCGTGCGAACCGCGGAGGGGTCGCAGGTGACCGTCAAGCTTCCTGCATCGGGTACCCACAACGGCTGCGACGCAAGCGCCCACACGAGACAGGGAGACGTGCTCTTTCAGGCGACCGTCGACGGTTCGTACGCCCATGGCGCGTCGAACGTCTTCGAGATGCCCCGGTACGTGACACCGGTCGATGAGCCCACCGCGCGCAAGCGAAAGAAGTGGCCTTGGATCGTCGCGGCTATCGGGGCTGCCGCCGTTGCGGGGATCACGGCGGGTGTCGTTCTGTCCAAGCGATCCGGGGATGATCAGACGGCGCCCGGAGGGGTCACGGTCAACTGGTGAATCTCTCCAGACATCATTCCCGATGGTCACCGCGACTGCTGGCTGCGGCCATCGCGACCGTGGCTGGCTGCGGGGGCCAATCAGGGGGGCTAGCGGTCGAGGTTTCCTTCGAGTCCGGGGTTCCACGTTCCATCCAAGACCAAGCGGAGCGCGTCGAGGTGTCCGTACTCGGGTCGTGTGCGGATGTGCAGACCGGGGAGCGCCCCACATCCGCGATCGCGAGCACCCACGTGCTACGCGAGGGTGGCGGCCCCCCGTTGGGCGATGACCTCGATCCGGGCGAGTACGCCCTGTACGCGGTCGCCCAAGACGCGAACTGTGCGGTGGTTGCCGCGGGCTGCGCGTTGGTGATCGTCGACCCGGATCTGCAGAACACCCTCGAGGTCATGTTGGGTTCGTTTTCGGGCGAAGGATGCTCGGCGAGTCAACAGTGTGACCTCGAGTCGGGCGACTGCGTGAACAACGGAACCGGGGGTTCCGGGGGTTCGGGTGGAGTCGGTGGCAATGGGGGTCCCAGTGACCTCTGCGTCGGAGCCTCCGACGAGACGCCGTGCACGGTCGATGCCGAACCTGGCATGTGCAGAATGGGCGCTTGCTGCGCCGGTTGCTGGGATGGTGCCACGTGCCGCCCCGGCACCCAGACGCAGAACTGCGGAACTGGTGGCCAACTCTGCGAGTTCGTCCCCGGCTGCCCCTAGTTGCCTCGCGGCTATTCGTTCCTGATGGTCATCTCTTCGTCGGCACGAGAGGGGCGCTACTTCAGCAACCCCATCGTGTCCTTCGCCGCCTTCTTGACGGCCTTCTCGGCCTTCTTTGCCTTTTTCTCTTTGGCGGTGAGCTTCGGCTTGTTGGTCGTTGCGGTTCTCTTCTGACCTTTGCCCATGGGGAGCCTTTCGTCGTGGGTTTGCGCAACGGTGCAGGTGACCCTCACCGGTGGCTCACTATTGGGCGGCGCTGAAGCAGGGCAACCCGACGCGGCGCCGACCCCCTGGGTCATGCATTGTGGTCGTGAAGCGCGCGTTCCGAGGGAACGCCGCAGAGCGCGATGATGACACTAGACCCGCTGAGGAGCCCGCGTTCGAACCTCTGGCCCCCGGTTTGAGGCTTGGTTAGTCGCCGCGTCGAACGCCGATGAACTGGAAGGTCACGGCGAACGTTCCGGTGAGCTGCTGGCCTGAGACACCACCGGTCTCACGGGTTCCGTCTGCCAGATCGCCTTTCATAGCGAGGCCGATGACGGACCAATCGAAGGTCAGCGCGATCGAGATCCAACGGACGACGGGGATGCGAATCCCGGCCCCGAGCGTTGCCCCGCCTCCGGCCGAGTCGACGTTGGTCAACCCCGCCCCGAACGGACTGCCGTTTCGTGTCGACGCGTAGAACAGGTTGATCCGAATCATGGGGTGCACGTACGGGATGAACCGAAAGATGCCCTGCATGTCGAGCCCGACTTTCATCAGGTCGAATGCGCTGTAGTTGGCCCATCGAAAGGCCGCAGCGATGACGAACCCACCCAGACCCACGCCGGCCGAGAGCGCGTACTCCGGCCCGGTCACCTTGGGGGCATCCAGGCCTTGGCCGAAACTTCCGAACTGATCGAGATCGTAGCTGGACGGGCCGACGCTGCCTTCGATGCGAAGCAAGCCGCCCACCTTCTTGGAGTAGGGGCTTCTCTTCTTTTCGTCGTCAGCAGGTGGGGTCTCCGCCTCGGTCGTAGCTGGCGCCGCGGTCCCCGTACTGGATACGGTACCCACCTCCTCCTGCGCGGACGCGCGAGGAGCGAACACCAAGAACACACCCACCAGAACCACTACAGTCTTCATTGTTGGCGAGATTACTCGCCCTCGGCTCCGATGATCAAGTTCGCATCGCACGTTGCCGGGTGTGAAGTTTGGGCAACACGGCGGCGGTTGAAATCGCGCGGGATCGTCGTACCTTGGCCGAGAACCCTAGGAGGCAACATGGCACGCTTCTACACGTCCCTTATCGCGTTTGCGCTTATCGCTGGGTCCGGTTGTGGGGCCACGCAGTTGAGGGAGACGCTCTCTCTCGAGCGCTCACTGACTGCGTCTGGGTTTCAGATGCGCAAGGCCGATACGCCGGCAAAGCTTGCCAAGCTCCAAGGCTTGCCGCAGCGAAAGATCTTGAAGCAAACCCATGACGGGCAGATCCTGTACCTCTACGCCGATGCAACCGACTGTAAGTGCCTCTACGCCGGCACCGAAAAAGCATACGCTCACTTTCAGCAAAGCGTCGCGGCGGGATACGAGGCGACCGAACTCGCTGAGGCCAAAGCGTTACAGCCGGCATCGACCGACCCCGATTGGGTCGACACCCCCGCCTTCGGCGAATGGGCCCCCTGGTACTAGCGCCGGAAGCCCCTTCATCCTGACGTCGTCAGGGCATGCCCCCGGTTGGCGAGGCGTCTGTGAGTTATCTCGCAAGTCCGCGCGGAGCTCGCAACTCCAAATCTCGCCACTTCGGCATCCTCACCAAACCGAACCTTGGTCGAAGAGATCACCCTAGCGACGCAGCAGCAAGAGATGCTGCTCGACCTGTGCCGCACAACGTTGCGGCGCTCGATGGCCAACGGGGGTCCGATTCCGGCGATCGCTCCTTCGACGAAACAGCCATACCTCGGGATTCTTCTCACGAGGCGTCCGCAGGTCGTGCAACGCCCCTTCCCAACACGCCTCGATCTCGGGTATACGCATTGCTTCTCTAAGCCCGAGAGAGTTGTTGTGAAAATCCCGTTTTTGAAACTGAGCCGGCGTGCGCTGCTCGTGGCGTTGCTCGTGCCGAGTGCCGCGATGAGCTGTGCGCCGGTGGACTTGGTGCAGATCATCCTCGACCGAATCTCGCCGGATTCGGACCTGGATCCAGCTTCGGTTCCTCCGCCAGACCCGTTGGCGCAACCGACGACTACCTACCGGAGCATCGACGGGACCGGGAATCACGAGACGCATTTCGAACTCGGAGCCGCACACACGACTTTGCGGCGCCTCACATTCGCGGACTATGGCGATGGGATTGCTTCGATGGCCGGGAGCGCCCGTCCGTCCGCGCGCGAGATCAGTAGCGCGGTTTGCGCAGACTCGAGCCCTGGGCCGAACGCGTTGGGGGCGAGCGATTTTCTCTGGCAATGGGGCCAGTTCGTCGATCACGACATCGACTTGACCGAGGGTCAAAGCCCGGCAGAGCCGATGCCGATTGCGGTTCCGCTGGGAGATCCCTGGTTCGATCCGACGAGCAGCGGGTCGGCCGTCATCGACCTCGACCGGTCGGTGTACCACCCGGGAACCGGAAACGACCTGGCCTTCCCGAGGCAGCAGATCAACGAGATCACCCATTTCATCGATGCCTCCAACGTCTACGGGTCGGACGACGTACGCGCCGCTGCGCTACGGGCGAACGACGGCACCGGTCAGCTCCTGACGAGTCCGGGCGACCTGCCTCCCTTCAACACCGCCGGGCTCCCCAATGCAGGTGGGACGGGGTCAACACTGTTTCTCGCCGGCGACGTCAGGGCGAACGAGCAAGTCGGCCTGCTTGCCATGCACGCACTGTTCGTCCGTGAGCACAATCGCCTCGCCCAAGAGATCGCGACTCAGAATCCATTGATGTCCGGCGAGGAGATCTATCAAGAATCAAGACGGGTCGTCGGCGCGCTCATGCAGGTGGTCACGTACAACGAGTTTCTGCCGGCTCTCCTCGGACCGAACGCGTTGCGCCCCTACAGGAGATACCGGTGGAGCGCGACTCCGGCGATCGCCAATGAGTTCTCCACGGCGATCTTTCGGTTCGGGCACAGCGCGCTCAGCCCGACGCTCCTGCGACTCGACGCCAGCCTCAACCCCATTCCGGAGGGCAACTTGGCTCTTCGAGACGCGTTCTTCCGCCCGGACAGACTCGTGGACGAAGGTGGCATCGAACCTTTGCTGAGAGGCCTCGCTACCCAGGCCTGCTCTTCGATCGACACCGAGGTAGTCGACGACGTCCGCAACTTCCTCTTTGGGCCTCCAGGGGCTGGAGGATTCGATCTTGCCTCACTCAACATCCAACGTGGCCGCGATCACGGGCTTCCGAGCTACAACGAAGCACGCTGGGCGCTCGGTCTGCCGGCCCGCACCAGTTTCGCCGAAGTCAGCAGCGATCCCGACACCGTCGCGCGTCTCGCCTCGGTCTACACGAGTGTCGACGACATCGATCTGTGGGTCGGCACACTCGCGGAAGACCCGGTTAACGGCGGTCACGTCGGGCAACTGGCATTCGAGGTCATTCGAAGGCAGTTCGAGGCGCTTCGGAAAGCGGACCGCTACTGGTACCAGAACGGAGTGTTCTCCGGTCCGGAGACAAGTGATCTCGACAGCACCACGCTGGCCGACATCATCAGACGCAACACGGCGATCAGTAGCGAGATCAGCGACGACGTCTTCAGCACCAATTAGGCACCGCCCACCGCTAAGATGTCGGCGACCGGGCTCACTCCCGCTCCACGGTTGCCGTGGTGCGTTCCAAAGCCGCCTCCACGATAGCGATCTCGCGGTCGGTCGGCCGTTCCCGGAGAAACTCGGCATGGATGAGCCGCGCGTGGTTCCCGAGTACGGCACGCCGTCCGCGATTCGGACAAACCTCCGCCGACTCTCGGATCGCGTCGAGAAGGGCCTGAACGACGGACAGGTGCGCGATCCCCTGGGGCCGAATTGGGTCGAAACACATCGCAACGACCTCCT
>JBATTM010000064.1:0-1927 GCA_049670545.1 Polyangiales bacterium | reverse complement strand
ACGCCAAAGACTGGCCTGGGGCCCACACGCTCCCCAATCACATCGGGCGTCGCACCGTGACAGTGAGGCGACCGGCACACTACTTCGACCCGAACAATCGCGCCTGGCCCGACACAGTCGCGCTTCGACTCGAGATGCCGACTGTCCTCGAAGAAGCCTACGGCCCCGAGCTTGCACGCCAGCGCATCGCGGAGCGCCTTGGCGTACGAGAGCGAAAGGCGCGACACGAGAGCACGCGTACGGGCAAGACCTTCCTCGGCGCGCGGCGGGTCCTGAAGCTCCCGTTCACCAAGCGAGCTTCAAGCTACGAGGTGTTCGGGAGCCTCGATCCGCAGTTTTCCGCAGCGGGCAATCGAGTCGCAGCGAGCGCAGCGGTCACACGCCTGCGGGCCTTCAAGGCGCAGTACGACCAGGCGCTCCGTGCGTGGATGGCCGGGCGACGCGACGTGTGCTTCCCGCAAGGCACCTGGTGGATGCGCGTGTTTCATGGCGTCATCTGTGGCCCGGCGCCGTAGCGACGAAAGACTCAGACGACGCATCGGCCGTTCGATGCCGATTCACTCGCCCCGGGGCTCGGGGCGTCGGTGCCGAGGTTCGCTCCTCGCGGGCGACACTCACCAGCCAGAGGCCTCCCTACGTGTGCTCAGACGTTCGAACCGGTGCACCGCCAAGAAGCAGAACCGAACATCGGTTCCGCGTCGCCCGCGCGTACCTTCGGGACGCGGACCGAAGAGCGCCAACCTGGGTCGGATCTCTTGGGTCGGATCTCTTGGATCCCTTCCCAGGATCTCTTTTTCCCCAACCTGGGTCGGATCTCTTTTTCTGGTCGGATCTCTTTGGAAGAGCGCCAACCTGGGTCGGATCTCTTCGTCCGGGTCGGATCTCTTCGTCTTGCCAACCTGGGTCGGATCTCTTGCTTGTTGGGATCTCTTCTGCCGTTCTGCGCTGGCCGTGCGTTTGGCCGCTTCAGACAGCACTTCCGTCCTGTAACGACAGCGCGTCAAGCGCAGCCCACGCTAGTCTCGCGGCACTTCATAGCCCCTGTACCCCGAATCCGGTCTCGCCGCCGGAACCAAGGAGAGAACCGATGCTGTCCAAGACGACCTATGCCCTGACCAGCCTCCTATCGGTCACGTTCGCCGTCGTCGCGGCCGGTTGCTCTGATGACAGCACAACGAGCAACGAACCTCTTCCTGAAATCGAAGGCTGGGCTCCCGTGGGTGCCAGGACCGTGGGTGGCTACGAGTACGACATCATCCCAGAACCGAACGCGTTTCACACGATGCACGTCGGCCCCAACAACGGCGACTCCGTCTGGGTCGCGGTTGCACCCCGGCACGAACTCGACTGGGTAGCCGAGGAGTCTTTCTATGTTCCTGAGGGGCCCACCTACGACAACGCCGGGAACCTGTACTTCAGCCCTCTGTTTCCCCAAGAGGACGTCTCGCTAGTCTCCCTCGACGCCGAAACCGGGAGTCGGAACTGGGCGATCGCAGGCAACGGTCGCAACGCAGGGAGCGGCGCGATCCTCGTCCTGAACGATCCCGACAACCCTGGAGAGCAACTCATCTACCACGCAACATTCACGGAAGTCATGGCGTTGCGGCCTGATGGCACGGAGATTTGGCGCGTCGCCACCGGACTCGAGCTTCCACCCGTCGTGCAGGGCGAGGGCTCTCCGACACACTCCTTCGGGTTCAACTACCACCCGCCAACTGACTCGCTCGTCGGGCTGACCCTCGGAGCAGACATCTTCGCGTTCGATCGCCAAACAGGCGATGTGGTCGCGCCACCGACGAAGGTTCCGGGGGCACCCGCCACCACGGCCGATGCGGGGTTGCCACAGTTCGTCGTCGACGCGAGCAACGCGTTGACTGATGACGTGTTTGGGAACACCCCTGGAGGCGTCAGCTTCTTCTCGGTGATC
>JBATTM010000063.1:0-3749 GCA_049670545.1 Polyangiales bacterium | reverse complement strand
GCCTTGGCGGCGCGGTGCGCCGGGGTTCGCCCGATGGGCTCACGGTGTTGGTGGGGCCCGCTCAGTTCTCACAGGCGCGGCACTCAGGCGACACGCCCTTGTCACACGGAGGCGGGACAAGACGAGTGGCATGTCGCCCGAGATCTGTTTGCTCACCGTCGACTCTGCGCTCGGAGAAGAGCTGGAAGAAGCCTTCAGTCAGGAGAACGTTCGCGTCGCGAGTGCGCGATCCGGCGCCGCTGCCGCACGCAGGGCAAAGTGCGGTTGTTCCGAGGCAGTCGTCATCGATGAAGAGCCGCCGGACATGACGGCGGCCTCGTTTCTGCGTCAACTTCGCAGTACGGAACGCGGCCAGGGCTGCTTGGTCGTCATGTTGTCATCGCGCACCTCCGAGATCGACCGCGTCATCGCCTTCGAACTCGGCGCAGACGACTTCGTCCCAAAACCGATCGGGGTGCGGGAGCTCGCCCTGCGCCTCAACGCCGTCCTGCGTAGACACCACGATGCACGAAGCCGACACGAGCCACTGCACGTGGGCCCCTTCGTCATCGACCCACGCAGCGAATCCGTCACCTGTGGGGGCGAGTCGCTTCGGCTCACGAGCGTCGAGTTTCGCCTTCTCGAGCACCTCGCCAGGAATGCCGGCCGTGTCCAGGACCGCCGCGCGCTGTTGGAGCGTGTGTGGCGCTGGTGTGACGAGGGCCCCGAGCGCGCGGGCGGCTCGCGGACCGTCGATACCCACGTGAAACGCTTGCGCGAGAAGCTCGGCGGAGAGTCTCGATTTATCGAAACAATTCGGGGTGTTGGGTATCGTCTTCGAGACGCCTCGTAGGGGTCCGAGACAAGCCTCCGGGAGCTTCGCCCAGTCGCCACGCTGGTGTCACACAGCTGTCACACCGAGACCTTAACGAGTAGCCAAGGACCCGTGTTTACGCGCCGAAAAGCGCGAGCCGCGGGCTCTGCGACACGCTGATGTTCAAAGATTTCGAAAAGGGCCACAAGCCTGAAGACGGTGGAGGGCGCGGCCGCATGGGCCTGTCGCTCGCCGTGTCGGCGTTGGTGTACGTCCTGATCGGGCTCGGTGTCGTCGCCGCGGTCGCCGCCAAGGTGGTGGTCGACCGCAAAGAGAAAGACATCGCCGTGCAGTTCGCGGCGCAACCCGTCGAGCAGAAGGAAAAGCCCAAGCCCAAACCGAAGCCCAAGCCGAAGCCCAAAGAGGCCAAGGAAGAGGTCAAGGCGGAGCCCGGGCAGAAGCGAGGCCTCTCAGCGCCCACCGAGATCCCCGACGAAGAGTTGCAAGAAGCGACCACCGGCCGTCTCGCCGACGTCGAGGAGATCAACATCGACGACATGATCGGAGGCGGCGGCGACGGGAAAAAAAAGACCGGCCCGCGACAGCGTCGCGAGACCGTCGAGCGTCCCAAGTACCTTGGCGGCTGTCGCGCGCCGGACGTACCGGACGTCGTTCGCGACAGCGCCGAGACGATTCGCGTGCGCGTCCGCATTCTCGTCATGCCCGACGGAGTCCCGGCGCGCGCCGAAATGGAAAAGTCACACCCGTCGATTCCGGACGAATGGATCTTGAAGTGCGCCCTGGCCCAACGGTTCGAGCCGGCGCGTCTCCCAGACGGTACCGCGGTGCCCTACCCGTATCGTCGCCAATTCACGTTTAAACCCTCGAATATTTGAGCGGAGCGAAAGGAAACAGTCATGGACATAGATATCGTAGAGATGTGGCACGCGATGAACCCCATCGTGAAAGCTGTCGTCGTCATTCTCACGATTCAGGGCGTGTGGGGGGTCACGATCACGATTGATCGTCTCCTCATGCTTTTCATGTCGAAGCGCAGGTCGAAGAAGTTCGCGAGCGAAGTGTCGACGCCGATGGAACGGGGTGATGCGATGGGTGCACTCAAGGTTGCAGACGAGGCGCAGAAGAAGAGCCACCTCGCACGCTTCATCTACGAAGGCATCAAGGTGTTCGAAGACAACCTCGCCCTCGGGATGGGCCGCGACCGAGCCGCGATGTTCACGCAACGCAACCTCGAGCGTACCGGCGAGAATCTGAGCGCCGACCTCAACAAGGGCCTCAGCGTCTTGGCGACCACCGGTTCCACGGCTCCGTTCATCGGGCTGCTCGGTACCGTCTTCGGCATCCTCGGCGCGTTCAAGGTGATCGGCCAAGACGGTGGCGGCGGCCTGAGTACAATCGGTCCGCTCATCGGTGAGGCGCTCTACGTCACCGGCTACGGGCTCATGGTCGCGATTCCTTCGGTCATGCTCTTCAACTGGTTGAGCGGGCTGATCGGGAAATACGAATCAGGTCTTGCCAACGCGGGTAGCGAACTGGTGGACCAGCTCGAGGCAGGCGCGATCGGCGGGGGCGTAGCCGGCGTCGACCTCGATTCCACGGGCGGCGGCGAAATCGCGCCAGCCCCGGCGGAGTAGTCACGGATGGGTCTCTCACGAAAAAAGAAGGGCAAAGTGAAGCCCGAGATGAACGTCACGCCGCTGGTGGACGTCGTCTTGGTCCTGTTGATCATCTTCATGGTGATCCTGCCCGCGGCCGTGAGCGACCTGAATCTCGAGCTCGTGAAGATTCAGAACCCCGATGAGAACAAGGACAACGAGCCGGAGCCCTACGTATTGTCGATCGATCGAGAGGGTGTCTTCTTCTTCGAGGACTACCGCGTCGAAGCGGACGATCTCGCGAGCCATCTTCGATCTGCCAATGCCGAGGATCCGACCAAGAAGCTCGTCCTCGTTGGCGACCACCGCCTGACCTACGACAAGGTCAGGCCGGTGATGGCGGTCGTGCAAGAGGTCGGTTTCCCTGGGGTGAACCTACGCGCCACGAAAGCCGCGCTCGACGACGCTGCAGCCTTCGCCAACAGCGTTCGCAGGTCGGGCGACAAGTGAGCGAGACGTGAGAAGGAGACACTAGCGCATGGGAATGACAGTCGATAGCGGGGGTGGCAAGAAGGGTCGGCCACAGCCCGAAATGAACGTCACGCCGCTGGTGGATGTCGTCTTGGTGCTGCTGATCATCTTCATGGTGATCATGCCGCTGATGCCGGCGCACTTTTGGATCCATGTTCCGGACAAGCCCGACGAGCTCGAAGAGCCGCCGCCGCCTGATCCAGATGAGAAGCAACCCCTCGTGATCAGTGTGAACACGGCGGGCGAATTTCAGATCAATCGGGAGATCGTGCCCGACGCAGAGTTTTCTGAGAAATTGAAACGGGTGTTGATCGCGCGGGGTGAGCGCAAAGTCTTCTTCGACGCAGCAGACAGTGCTCCTTACTCCCGCGCCGTGCGCGCACTTGACTTGGCCCGCGTGGGTGGCGCGGCCCACATCGCTGTCTTGACCAAGGGTGTGTACGACGACGACGAATAGGCGAGCCCGCGAGGCCCATTTCAAAGGATTGGATCAGACACTATGGTTTGCGTGCGTCGAGAGGGGCTCCTTTGCGCCCTTCTAGTGGTGGGGATTGCGATGTGTCCGGTGTGGGCCGGGGCGCAAGACGCCGAG
This sequence comes from Polyangiales bacterium, assembly GCA_049670545.1. GTDB lineage: Bacteria > Myxococcota_A > Polyangia > Polyangiales > Houyiibacteriaceae > SG8-38. The sequence goes on along the minus strand of JBATTM010000063.1, from coordinate 217 downwards.
AAACCTCCAGCGGAAGAGACTCCCGCCGACGACGAACCTTCCAAACCGAGTGACGCTCCGACTGAGGACGCCGCGTCTGGAGACACCAACGAGGAGCAAAAACCCTCCGAGATCGTCACGGAAGACGAAGACGGTGAGGAGTGGATCACGCCTGACGTTGCGGCGGAGCAAGAGCAAGAAGAGGAAGACGCGATCGGCGACGTCGACGAGGTCACGA
>JBATTM010000062.1:0-14101 GCA_049670545.1 Polyangiales bacterium | reverse complement strand
ACGGAGCGGTGTCGATGATGGCGATGACCAGCTTGAACGTGTAGCCGGCCGCGATGAACGTGAAGAGCTGGGGCCACAAGGACTCGGCCGGGTTGATGGGGAGTGCTTTCGCGAGGAAGTGCGTGATCAGGATGACAGCCGTGGTGTCGACTAGCTGGCTCACGAGGGTTGAACCGTTGTTGCGAAGCCACAGGTGGCGGCCCTTGGTAAGGCGTTTCCAGAAGTGAAACAGGTGGACATCGATGAACTGCGCGGAGAGATAGGCGATCATCGAAGCGGTGACTGCTCCGAACGCGAGACGCTGAACCTCGAAGAACACTCCCTCGTTTGGTGCGTCGGCGGGTTCGAATCCGGGGAGGACGCCACCTATCCAGAGAATGAGCATCACCCACAAGTTGAGCCCGAGCCCGACCCACACCACCTGGTTGGCGCGGTGGCGGCCGTAGAGTTCCGAGAGAAAGTCGGTGCACAGGAACGTGATCGGATACGGCAGCACGCCGATCGCGAGCGGCATCGGAACCGTCAGGCTCGTACCGGGTATCTGGAAGCTCAGGTCGAGGAATCGTGTGATACCGAGGATGTTGAGCATCGCGAGCGTGCCGAGAAAGAAGCCGGACAAGACGAGAAACACGACCTGGCGTCGCTCGTGAAGCGTCGCAAGGTCGAGCGCTGGAAGGTCGTCGAACGCGTATTGGTCGGTCGGCAGCCGTTCCGTTTCCGTCACGCGTTTGCTCGCTGGCGGAGCGCGTTCTTCTCGATGCCTCGCCAGGCCTGATGCTCCTGCCCGGCGAGTTTGGTCTCTTGGAGGGCCTCATAGAGCGACGGAAGCGCAGCGACCAAACGCCGCGCCCCGAGTCCCTGCTCCCAGGAAGCACGAAACGCGACGAGGTCGACTTCGGGCGGCACGACGATCACACCGCGGCGGAAGGTCGAGATGAGTGATGGATCCTCGGATGCTGGCGCCGGTACTGGCGATGGGCTTGCGCTGTGCTCATGGGGAGTGCCGGCCTCGCAAGCGGCGCAGTGTTGCTCGAGCTGCTCGTGCTGCACGAAGAGCCGGGCGCCGTTGGGCAGCGCCGCCCGGAGGCTCTCGAGCGCGCCGGCCTCGCGTTCGAGGGCGACGAAGGGCCACCGCTTTTCCGCGCCGCGTTTCAAGATTTCGAGAAGGGCGAACACCGGCACGCGATCCTGTGGGCCGGAGACATGCTCGGCGATAGGTGCGCCGTCCCAGAGCACGAGGTCTCCGTAGTCGATCGGCGCATCACGAAACGTCGGTGACTGGACGACACCATGGCAGGGGCTCAGAGGCGCGACCCATACCATCTCGAAGCCCACCCCCTCTGGCAGCACCGACGTTCCGTCGACGGCAGACGGTCGGGAAAGCACGCGCACGAGCATCGGCGGAAGGCCGTCCACGAAAGGCATCCCGGTCGTCGGATCGGTTTCGGCCGGCATGCCGAGGGCCTTCCATGCTTCCATGGCGGCATTGCCCTCCCCGCGCGCGGTTGCACAGATCGCCAGGTTCCAGCGAGCTGGGCGGGGCGGTGCCCCGTGACGCAAAGCGGCCGTGTTGGCCCCGTAGCCGTCTTCGAATCGCCCGCGCCATTTGTGAAGGAGTCCCAGGTCGTACCACCACGAACCTCGACTCTCATCGAGGCCGAGTGCCTGCTGGAACGCCTCGAGCGCCCGGTCGTCCTCGCTTGGGCCGCAACGCCGAAGCGCATTGCCGAGACTCGCGTGCAGGTTCCCGGCGATGTCCGGGTTCTGCGCCTCGTCGGGCGTCAGTGCCTCGAGGCATCGGGAGAGCGCGGCAGCCGCTGTGTGCGCCGGGGTGCTCTCACTCACAACGGGTTCATCCATCCCGCGACGTTCCGCTTGGGCGATCAGCAGCGATGCAGTGGCAAGGATCAGGCGCCAATCCTCTGTCCACGCCTCCGCAAGTGAAACGAGCGTCTCGCGGTGATCGCTTGTGTTTCCGAGGGCAGAAATCAACTCGAGCGCAAGCTCGGCGAGCCGTCGATCGGTTCCGAGTTGGGACTTTCGCGCAAGAAGAGCCTTCCATGCATGCGCGAGCTCGTCCTCAGGCGGGGGGGTGGGTTCAGGGGGTCGCATCGGCGGCGAAGCTTAGCAGTCCGGTCCGGGCTGTCAGTGCCGAGGCGCCCAGAACTGAGGAATTCCGCCACCTTCTTGCTGCTGTCGAAGAATATTCGCTAACCTGAAGACAAGGGGCCGGTCTGCGGCCGTCACTGCTTTCAAGAGGACGACTTGCAATACCACAGTGCGGGACTGACCGACGTTGGCCAGCGCCGAAAACTGAACGAAGATGCCTACATGGTCGACGACGCCCTTGGGCTGTACGTCGTCGCGGATGGTATGGGCGGGCATGCCGCGGGCGAAATCGCAAGCCAGGAGGCAGTGGACACCGTGCACGGCATGGTGGCCCGCGATCACGACAAGCTCGATCGCATCTCACAGGGAGACACCTCCGAGGAATCCCTTCGCGCCGCGATTCGCGTCGTGGAAAGCGCCGTCCAGGCAGCGACCTACATGGTCTTCGGGTTGGCCCAGCATGACCCCGACCAGCAAGGGATGGGCACGACTGTGTCCGTGCTCGCAATGTGCGGGGACTACGGCATCACCGCGCAGGTGGGAGATAGCCGAATCTACCTGATCCGCGCTCACCAGGCCGAGCCGCTAACCGAGGATCACACACTCGTGGCGTGGCAGCTCAAGCAGGGCATCATCACCGAAGCGGAAGCGGCACGGTCCCCACACCGCAACGTGATCACCCGCGCGGTGGGCAGCCGTGAGTACGTTCAAGTGGATACGGGGTTCTTTGAAGTGCAGCCCTCCGATTGCTTCATGCTGTGCTCCGATGGCCTTCACGGCTATCTCCAAGACGACGAGATTCCGGACGTGATCGACATGGGCCCCAAAGGCGCCACACAGCGCTTCATCCACCTCGCCAACTCCCGCGGTGGCCGCGACAACATCACCGCCATCGTCGTCACCGTCCGATAAAAGGGGACAGTCCCCTTTAGAGAGGGGTTAATCGGGGAGGAGCGCGCGTGGTTCGTCTCTTCGCCAGGTTGCAGGGGGGACGCCCATTTCTCGCTTGAACGCGCGGTGGAACGCGGACTCTGACTCGTAACCGACACGGCGCGCGATCTCGCTGATGGTGAGCCGCGGATCTTCGAGGAGATTGGTGGCCACGCGGATTCGCCATTGCGTCAGATACGCGATTGGTGCGACCCCGAGGAGATCGGTGAAGCGGGCGGAGAACCCGGATCGTGAGGCGGCGGATCGTTTCGCGAGCTCAGCGACTGTCCAAGGGTGCTCGGGCGCTTCGTGAATCAACTGTAGCGCGGCGCCGACCATTGGATCCTCGAGCGCTGCGAACCAGCCGTGGTCGTCGGTTTGGGTCTTGAGATACCCGCGCAAGGTTTCGACGAACAGGAGCTCAGTGAGGCGACTCATGAGGGTGTTGCCACCTGGGCGCTCCGCTTCTGCCTCGCTGAGAATCAGGTCGACGCTGGTGCGAATCCATGATGCGGGCGGGCCGCGTTCCCCGGGCACGTGCAGGAATGGAGGGAGGGACCGGAACACCGGGTTGATGCCGCGGTCGACGAATTGCAGCATGCCGCAGACGATTCGCATCGTGGCAGGCCCGTCCCCGAGTTGCACCGCGGGAGGCGCGGTCGGAAGCTTGCGGTTCCCGACGAGTTTCGCCGAAGGAATCGTGTCGCGCCCAGGCTCGTCGACCAGCGAGTGGTAGAGGTCGTCGAACACGATGATGAGATCCCCCGCGTAGAGTTTCTGCGCTTCGAAACCCTCGACTTCGACGTACCCTTCCCCCTCACGCACGATGTGGAACATGACGAGACGGTGCTCTTTGGTCTCGGGCTTGATCGTGGGATGGGAGACCGTCGGAGGTGGCATCGCGATGCCGTAGCGATCCCCCAAGTTCCCGCGCAGGAAAATCATGCCAGACAGCTTGATGGTCTCAAGTACGTTGGAAAGTGCGTCCATGGTGGTTTTGGACGGTTGGCGAGAACCGATGGATTCCCTGCCATACCAGATTCTTCGGCTCTCTCCCATAGTGGTGGAGTCCGCTGGGGAACACCTCCCCCGCCGAGACGGGAAAGGATTGAGGAGTGATGTCTTCGAACGAATGGATCGCGATCGCTGAGAAACTCGGGCCGGAGTTCGCGGAGTACGGGGCCCGCCACGACGAAGATGGCACCTTCGCCGCTGAAGCGTTCGCAGCGCTTTCGGAGGAAGGTCTGTTCAAAGCGTTGGTCCCGACCGAGCTCGGGGGCATGGGCGCCGGGTTCCGGGACATCTGCGAGTTCATTCGGGTGTTGGCGCACTACGATCCCTCGACCGCGCTTGCGTATTCGATGCATTCGCATCTGGTGGCGGCGACGGTGTGGAAATACCGGCACGGCAAGCCCGGCGAGGCGCTACTTCGCAAGGTGGTGGACCAGGGCTTGATCTTGGTCAGCACAGGTGCAGGTGACTGGCTCGAGTCGAACGGGAAGCTCGAGAAGGTCGAAGGCGGTTATCGCTACACCTCGTTCAAGCCGTTCGGGAGCGGATCGCCGGCTGCACATCTGATGATCACGAGCGGGCGGTACGAGGACCCCGAAGAGGGGCCCATGGTACTTCACTTTCCCTTGGCGTTCAGCACGGAAGGCGTGACCCGTGGCAGCGATTGGGATGCTCATGGGATGCGCGCCACGGGTTCGGATACCGTGCGAATCGAGGGCGCCTTCATTCCGGAGGAGTCAATCGCACTCCGTCGCGCGCGCGGCCCCTGGCATCCGGCCTTCAACGTGATCTCGACCGTCGCCTTGCCGATCATCATGAGCGCCTACGTCGGTGTCGCCGAGCGCGCTGCCGAACTCGCGATCGCGCGCGCCACCAAGAAGCGCGACGACATCAACGTCCAGTACCTCACCGGGGAACTCCTGAACGAGCTGTTCGTCGCGCGGTCGGTTTGGGAACGTTCGATCGACAATGTCGCAGAATACGACTTCGAGCCCACCAATGAGCGGGCGTCGCTCGGCGTCCAAGCCAAGACCATGACTGCCGAAGCCTGCGTGCGAACCGTCAGCAAGGCGATGGAAGTCGGTGGCGGCGAAGCCTTCTTCCGCCGCGTCGGCATCGAGAAGCTCATGCGCGACGTACGCGCTTCACACTACCACCCGCTCCAGCCCAAGCGGCAACACTCCTTCTCGGGCCGCGTCGCACTGGGCCTCCCCCCCGTCGCATAGAAATCACGAATTAACCCGTCGCAAAAGGGGACTGTCCCCTTTTAGGCGTCGGGGGTGGGGTCTTCTTCGGGGGCCGGGTCGGTGGACTCGGTGGGCTCGGTGGGCTCGGTGGGGGTGATGGCGATGGCGCCGAGCTTGTCTTTGAGGGCGTCGCCGAGGGTGGCTTGGGCGCCGCCGAGGCTTGGGCCGATCTTGCGAGGTGCGACTCGCTTTTGGGCTTCCGCGGGGCGGGCCACCTGGTTGACGTCCTGGCCTTCCGCCGCGCGAAGCGAGAGCGTGATGGTTCGGTCGTCGTCGTCGAGTCGAATGACCTGTGCCTTGACGATGTCGCCCACTTTGACGATGTCAGTAGGCTCCTGGCTCAAGTCAGCGCTGATTTCGCCGCGCGGGATCACACCTTCGACACCACGCTCGAGTTCGACGTGGACGCCGTACTCATCGGCTCCGGTCGAGCGCACTTCGATGACGGTACCCTCGGGGTAGCGCGCCGGCACGAAGCTCCACGGATCTTCGTAGAGTTGCTTGATTCCGAGGCTCACCTTGCGATCTTCATGGTTGATCGAGAGGATGATCGCCTCGACTTCGTCGCCCTTGCGGTAGAGGTCGGCCGGGTTGTTGATGCGCTGCGTCCAGCTGAGGTCCGACTTGTGGACCATGCCGTCGACGCCCTCTTCGATGCCGACGAACACGCCGTAGTCAGTGATGGAGCGGACGCGGCCCTGAATGATGTCGCCTGGATTGTACTTCTGTGTGAAGACCGTCCAGGGGTCAGGCTCGAGCTGCTTGAGGCCGAGGCTGATGCGCTTGTTCTGTGCATCGAGGTCGAGCACGACGCATTCGACCTCCTGGCCCACTTCGAGGACCTTCGAGGGATGCTTCGGTTTGGCCCACGTCATTTCGCTGACGTGAATCAGGCCCTCGACGCCCTGCTCGAGCTCGATGAACGCGCCGTAATCGGTGAGCGAGACGACCTTGCCCTTGACCTTCTTGCCTGCGACGTAGGTGTCGGTCGCGACGTTCCACGGGTCTTCCATGGTCTGCTTGAGGCCAAGAGAGACGCGCTCGGTGTCCGCGTTGTACTTGAGGACCTTGACGGTGACCTCGTCGCCGACCTCGAAGACCTCGGATGGATGATTGACGCGGCCCCAGCTCATGTCCGTGATGTGAAGCAGGCCGTCGATGCCGCCGAGGTCCACGAACGCACCGTACTCGGTGATGTTCTTGATCGTCCCGGTGACGATCTGTTCCTCTTGCAGGTTTTCGAGTGTCGCTTCCTTGAGCCGGTCGCGCTCCTTTTCGAGAAGCACACGACGCGACAACACGATGTTTCCGCGCTTCTTGTTGAACTTGATGACCTTGAACTGGAAGGTCTGGCCGAGGAGTCGATCGAGGTTTCGTACCGGTCGTAGGTCAACCTGGGAGCCCGGCAAGAACGCTTTGACGCCGCCCTTGATCGTGACGGCGAGGCCGCCCTTCACGCGCTGCGTGATCGTCCCTTCGATGAGCTCGTCGCGCTCGCAAGCGGCGCTGATCTCGTCCCAGACTTTGAGTTTGTCCGCCTTCTCCTTGGAGAGCATGACGAGGCCATCGTCGTTCTCCTTCGATTCGATCAGGACGTCGACGGCTTCACCCGGCGTCGCCGAGATATCGCCTTCGGCGTTGATGAATTCGTGAAGCGAGATGACGCCTTCGGACTTGTATCCAATGTCGACGACAACGGTGTCTTTGCCGACTTTGAGGATCGTCCCGGCGACGATGTCGCCCTCGCGGAGTTGGTCAGTGCGGTCGGCCGAGGCTTCGAATAGAGCAGCGAAGCTCTCGGGGTTTGAGGTTTGGATTTCTGTATTTTCGTTCATTGATAAATCACTGCTTCCGGAGCCATCGGGGCGCCCGGCACGTGCTGCCGTACAACCGAAATTCCCCCGGAAACGCAGGGGAGTGCGTGGGTAGCAGGCGGGTTTGGGGGTGTCAACCAACGGGCAAGTCGCGAAAACCCCTGTGAAGTCGCTTACGAACCGCTTGCGCGGACGAGTTCGAGCACGTGTTCGACGACCACTTCCAGGTCCAAGCTGGTGCTGTCGAGGATGACGGCGTCTTCGGCGGGTCGCAGCGGCGCGATAGGTCGGGTCGAATCTGCGGTATCGCGCGCTTTCATCTGCGCGAGAATCTCCTCCGGATCCGCTTTGATTCCGCGCGTTTGTAGATCGTTTACACGACGGCGTGCACGTTCTTCTGCCGATGCCGTGAGGAAGAGCTTCACCTCGGCATCGGGAAAGACGACTGTTCCAATATCGCGACCTTCGAGCACGACACCCCCGTCGCGGCCGAGCTCCCGTTGGATGTCGAGGAGCGCGCGACGCACACCCGAATACGCACTCACTTGGCTCGCGCCAGACGCGATCGCGGGCGTGCGAATCTCGTCGGCGCGATCCACGCCATCGACTTGGAGCCGGGGTGCGCCTTCGGCGCCGGCGATGAAGGAGAGCGAGACCTCCCCGGCGAGCGTCGCCATCGCAGGCTCGTCATCCCACGAGAGCACACGGTCGCGCGCGGCCAGCGCGATGCCACGGTAGAGCGCGCCGGTGTCTACCAGGATGTACCCGAGACGTTGGGCGATCACGCGGGCTGTGGTGCTCTTCCCGACCCCAGCCGGGCCGTCTATCGCGATCACGGGTCGCGCGCGCGTCATGTCGTCTCCTCTTCGATCGAAGCTCCGAGCCCGCGCATCAGCGCGACGAAGCCCGGGAAGCTCGTGTCGACCGCCTCCGCGCCGTCGATCGTGGTGTCGCCGTCCGCGACAAGCCCGAGGAGCGCCGCGGCCATGGCGATCCGGTGATCCCCACGGCTATCGACGTGTGCCCCTCGGAGTTCGGCTCCCCCGGTGACGACCAGGCCATCCGGGAGCTCTTCGCAGGGTACCCCGAATGCATCGAGCACACGAGCCATCGTCGCAATACGGTCGCTCTCTTTCACGCGCAGCTCAGCGGCGTCACGAATTTCCGTCACACCTTCGCTGACAGCGGCCAGCGCACAGAGCGCTGGGACCTCGTCGATCATCCGAACCACCAGCTCGCCGCCTGCGATCGAGCCGCGCGTCTTTCGGTGGGATAGCGTGATCTCGGCCATCGGCTCGTCGCCTGCACCATGGCCACTTGGGCGGTGGCTGACATTGGCGCCTAGGAGACGCAACCAATCGAACACACCTGTACGCGTAGGGTTCACGCAGACGTCTTCGACGCTCACCTCGCTACCTTCGACCATCGCCGCAGCAAGGATGGGAAACGCGGCACTCGAAGGGTCGCCCGGCACGTGCCACTCAAACGCATCCCAACCCCCCGCCCAATCGACGGTCGGGTCGAGGACGACAGACGAGCCTGCGGTCTCGAGTGGGACCCCGAGCGAAAGCATCATGCGCTCGGTGTGGTCGCGCGACAGCACCGGTTCGCGAAGCGCAGTCACACCGCCCGCATAGAGCCCACTCAACAGCAGCGCGCTCTTTACCTGCGCGCTCGCGACGGGCATGTCGTACTCGATGCCGCGAAGTGACTCGCCTTCGACGAGGGGTGCGATCGATAGCGGCGGGTAGAGTTCGTCGGCCTTTGGGCCCGGACTGCCGGCGATGTGCGCGCCCCGCGCCCGAAGCGGTTCGATGATACGTCCCATGGGGCGGCGAGTGAGGGAGGCATCGCCCACCATGCGGGTGCCGAATCGTTGCCCACTGAGTAGGCCGGCGAGCAGTCGCATCGTGGTGCCCGAGTTCCCACAATCGATGACCGCTTGCGGCATTCTCAGCCCTCGAAGCCCCACGCCATCGACGATTGTCGCGCCCTCCTCTTCCGACACCGAAACGCCCATCGCGGCGAAAGCGTGGGCCGTGGCGCGGTTGTCGAGCCCTTCGGAGAGCCCGGTGATCCGACACCGCCCGCGCGCCAACGCCGAGAAGATCAGGCTTCGATGTCCGACCGACTTGTCGCCGGGAACCCGCGTCGTTCCACGTAGCGGCCCCGAGCGGCGAACCCGATAGCGCTTCTTGGGGCTATCCACGCGAGTCCTTTAGCACGTGTGTCAGCGCGTCGAGAAACCGGGCGTTCTCCTCTGGGCGCCCGACCGTGACCCGGATCGATGCTTCGAGCGGCGGGCCCATGGGGCGCACGATGACCCCCTGTCGAAGGAGCGCCTCGTACACCGCCCTCCCAGGCCCCGCGGTGCGGACGAGGAGGAAGTTGGCCTGGCTCGGGGCGACTTCGAACCCCCGCGCCTCGAGCGCCGCCCGGAGCGCTTCCCGTTCTTCAATGCTCGCGGATACGGTGCGCCGCACGTGGTCCGTATCCTCGAGCGCGACGCAGGCGAGCCGTTGCCCCATGGAGCCCACGTTGAATGGGGCGCGCAGGCGGTTGATCGTGTGGACGACCTCTGGGGGCGCGATGACGTATCCCACGCGAAGCGCAGCGAGCCCATAGGCCTTCGAAAACGTGCGGAGGATCGCGAGTCGCGACCGAAGGGACCGAAGGTCCATCGCACACCGAAAGTCATCGGCATTGGCATACTCGACGTAGGCTTCGTCGATCACCACCAGGACGTGATCCGGTGCCTCTTTCAAGAGGCGCGTGAGCCCCGCCTCGCCGATGTAGCTGCCGGTCGGGTTGTTCGGATTCGCGACGAACAGAAGTCGGGTCTGCGGGGTGATGGCGCCAAGGAGCGCGTCGACGTCGTAGTGAAGGTCGTCGCGCAGGGGGACCACTCCGCGCACGAGCTCCTGCGCGATCGCGCCGATGTGGTAGCAGGGAAACGACGGGTGACAGTAGACGACGTGGTCGCCGCGACTCGCGCTCACGCGGCAGAGCAAGTCGATCAGCTCGTTCGAGCCGTTGCCGAGCGTGATCTCGGCGGGTTCGAGCTGGTGATGGGCTGCGAGCGCCTCCCGAAGATCGGTTCCACGCGGGTCTGGGTATCGGTGCAACGCCCGCGCGCCATCAGAGAGCGCATCGAGTACGTGTGGCGAAGGGCCGAACGCGTTCTCGTTCGAGGCGAGCTTGACGATCGACTCGATCCCGAGTTCGCGCCGAAGCTCCTCTTCGGGCTTGCCGGGCTCGTACGCCTGCAGCGAAAGGATGTGCGGTGGAATGAATGAAGACATCGGATCAGGAGCGTCCGACGGCAGGGCTAGTTCGGCCTCGGGTAGCTCCCGATGACCTTGGCATAGCGCGCGAGGCGACGCAGCTCCTCGACGGCAGTGAGGATGTCGCGGTCGGTGATGTGCCCATCCATCTCCAAGAAGAAGAGGTGGCGCCACTGGGTGCCGGTCGAGGGCCGTGATTCGATGCGCGTGAGGTTGATCTTACGGTCGGCGAGTGGCTGGAGCGCGCGGTGGAGGGCGCCAGGCTCGTCGCCGGGGGCTATTGCGAGCATCGTGCGGTCTTGGCCGGTGCGGGACGGCAGTCGACTGCCGACAATCCCAAAGCGGGTTTGCGTTCCGGAGTCATCCTCGATTCGATCATCGATCAGGGCGAGGCTGTGGAGCTCCCGAAGGAGGTCGGTGCCCACGGCCGCCGCCTGGTCGTCCGCCAGTGCGAAGTGCGCGGCGGCCTGCCCCGACTGGACGTCCACCCGGATTGCATCGGGATAGCGTGACCGGAGTTGCCTATCGCACGCCGCCATCGCCGGCGCCGATCCGTAAATTTTCACGACCTCCGCGGCATCGCCCGATTGCGAAAGCAACTGGTAGCGCAGGGGCACGATGCGCTCTGCGCACAGCTTGGCGTCGTTTGCGACCAGGCCCTTGAGCGTTGCGGTGATCGCGCCGTCGGTGGAGGTCTCGAGTGGGACGACCCCGGCGGTCGCGTGCCCGTGAAGGACGGCTTCGAGCACTGCAGAGACCGACTCCGCGGGACGAAAGGAGGGTGCGTGGCCGAAGTAGGCGCGTGCGGCGGCGTGGGCCATGTCTCCTGGCGTCCCCACGTACGCGACGATCTCGGGCGCGATCAGCCCCGTGCACGCCGAAAGGATCTCCCGGAAAACCGGATCGATGCTCGCCTCGGGAAATCCATCGGCGAGGGCCTGCGCCGCTTCGACGACGGTGACCTTCTTCGGCAACCGCAGGAGTTCATCGCCGGCGTCTTCACGGAGCGCGTTGTACTCGTGAATCGCGTTGGCGCGCGCGTTGAGTGCCGAGACGATCTGGCGGTCGGCCTCTTCGAGTGCTTGGGTGATTCGATGAAGCCGTTCGTTCATGGCACCAAGGGTAACAGCCCACCCCCGTTGCGTATACGGGTGTCGATGGCGAACGTTAGTCTTCGTCGTGGTCGCAGAGGTCGACGAGCCGTGCGAGTGTGACCAACGCATCCACCGGCGTCATGCGTTCGACGTCGAGCGCGCGCAGTGTCTTCTCCACCTCGGACTGCACGGGCGCAGCCGGCTCGAAGAGGGCAATCTGCGACGCATCGATGCGATCGTCGTGAGCACGTTGCGTCTCGAGTTCGGAGAGTTTGGCTTTCGCGCGCGCCAACACCACCGGCGGAACGCCGGCGAGCCTTGCAACAGCCAGGCCATAACTTCGGTTCGACCCGCCAGGCACCAGCCGATGCAGAAAGATCATCCTGTCATCGTGCTCTTTTGCCGCGACGTTGAAGTTGGCGGCGTGCGACGCACGATCTGCGAGCTCACACAATTCATGATAGTGCGTCGCGAAGATCGCACGGCAACGCACGACGTCGTGCAGGTGCTCGGCAACGGCCCACGCGATCGCCAGCCCGTCGTAGGTGCTGGTGCCCCGCCCGATCTCGTCCAGGATCACGAACGATCGGTCGGTCGCGCCCCGCAATATCGCAGACGCCTCCATCATCTCGACCATGAACGTGCTCTGTCCTCGGGCGAGATGATCGCTGGCGCCGACCCGTGTGTACACGCGATCGACGACGCCGATCTGGGCGGCCTTTGCGGCCACGAATCCGCCCGCCTGTGCCATGATCACCGCGAGCGCAGCCTGCCGCATGGCAGTCGACTTGCCCGACATGTTGGGGCCCGTCAGCAGCATGAGGCGGGTTCCCTCCGGGTCGAGCTCGATGGTGTTGGGGACGAATCGGTCCTTGGCGGCGTAGCATTCGACGGTGGGGTGACGGCAGTCCTCGAGGCGAAGGTGCCGCGTGTGGTCGACGTCCGGGCGGACGTATCCACGGGTGTGCGCCACCTCGGCGAACGCGGCGTTCACGTCGACCGCGGCGAGCGTGCGTGCGAGGCGGTGAAGGCGTGGCGCGTGCTCACCCACTTCACTGCGAAGCGCTTGGAACCGTTGGGTCTCGAGAGCGCGTGCACGTTCGTCGGCGTGTAGGATGCGATCTTGGAGCTCCGCGAGCTCCGCGGTGATGAAGCGCTCGCCGTTAGCGATCGTCTGCTTGCGGACGTAGTCGTCGGGCACCGCGTCGAGTCGTGACTTGGTGATCTCGATGTAGTAGCCGAATACACGGGTGTACTTGACTTTGAGTGACGTGATGCCCGTGCGTTCACGCTCGCGGCGCTCGAGGTCGAGCACGACGTCTTTGCTCGTCGTCGATAGAGCCCGGAGCCGATCGAGCTCCTCGAGGTGCCCGGACGCGAAGATGCCTCCCTGCCGGTCGATCGTGGGGGGCGCATCGACCAAGGTGGCTTCGAGCAAGGCGTGCACGTCGGCGCATAGATCCTCGGGGCGAAGTGCTGCGAGAACCTCGTCGAGCGCGGTCTCCGGTCGGTCTGCAACCCGTGCGTCGAGATCGGCGGCTGCAGTCAGTGCGTCGCGGATCACCCCGAGATCGCGTGGAGTTGCAAGGCCCACGGCGGCACGAACGGCGAGGCGCTCGAGATCCCCGACCCGCTTCAGGATGGCGCGGACTTCTCCGCGAAAGTGGGGGTCCGCCACGAAGATCGCCACAGCATCGTGACGGCGACGGATCCTTTCGATGTCGGTGAGGGGTTCGAGGAGCCGATGCCGCAGCGTGCGCGCGCCCATGGGGGTCTCGGTTTCGTCGAGAAGATCGAGCAAGGACCCGCGACGCTCGCCTTCGAGGGTCCGCACGAGTTCGAGGTTGCGGACGACTGCATCGTCGAGAACGAGGCGCTCCCCGGGCGCATAGAGCGTGGCACGATGGATCCGTAGATCCATTCGGTGCGTGCGGGCGTACTCGAGGGCGCGTGCCGCAGCGTCAGCCGCCGCGGGGAGCGTTTGAAGGTTCGCGGCCTCCTCGGGGGCAAGCATCTGGCTGAGCACACCCTCGGGATCCGCGGTCTCCCTTGTTGGGGCGTCGCGGATCGCAGCGTTGGGAAGACTCTCGGCACAGAGCGTTCGAAGTGCAGAGTCACCCTCGGCCACCAGAACCTCTGCTGGGTCGAGGCGCACGAGCTCACCGACGAGGTGCGGGCCGACCTCGACAGCACAGGCTCGGAGCGAACCCGTGGACACTTCGAGGGCCGCGACGCCTCCTTCCGAGGTGACAGCCACCAGGAAGTTCTCGGCCCTGGCGTCGAGCGCGTCGGGTTCGAGGCAGAGTCCAGGGGTGACCACCCGCACGACCTCGCGCGGCACGACACCTTTGACGGACGAGGGCTCGGCCATTTGTTCACAAATCGCGACCTTCTCTCCGTGCCGCAAGAGTCTCGCCAGATAGTTGGCGGCGGCGTGATGGGGAACGCCCGCCATCGGAATCTTCTGACCGTCGGGACCGGTGCCGCGAGACGTGAGCGCGATGTCTAGGATGCCGGTCGCGCGCTTCGCGTCGTCGTAGAACATCTCGTAGAAATCGCCGAGCCGGAAAAAGACGATCGCGTCGGGGTACTGCCCCTTGGCCCGCAGAAAT
>JBATTM010000061.1:0-4073 GCA_049670545.1 Polyangiales bacterium | reverse complement strand
GCTGTACCGTGCGCTTCTGACCCGACTTGCGTCCGGTCGTCGTGAGCACGAGCTGGGGAATCACTTGCGGGCCGACCGTCGTGAGCTTTCCGCCCGTCAGTTTGTACAGAATCGGGTCGAGGCGAGCCGCCAATCCTATCGCGATGAATCGCCCCACTGGCGTGGTCGAGAACCAATTGATGAAGCGTCGGTACATGAGCTGGCGGAGCTTAACACGAAACCGTGCGCCCTAGGGGCGGTCGACATCAATCGCACGAGCACATCGGCGTGCCCGACAGCTGCGCGGTCAGTGACCCGGGCACGCAGGCGGAGTCATCGAAGGGCAGCAGGTTCGCGGCGAAGTCAGCGCAGTCGTGACAGCACAGATAGTCACCCTCACATTCCCCAGCACCGCATCCCTCGACCGTACAAAACCCGGTGCCGCTCCCGTCTGTGAGGCAGGTGCTGGCTTCCTGCCCGTCGCATGAGTCGTCACTCACGCACAGTCTTCCGGTTCCGTTGTCCGTCACCTCTAAGGCGCCACTCCCGCCAGACGCAAACGCATTGATCACGATCTGGCTGGCTTGCGAGTAGGTGTCTTCGAGTGCGGCCTCGCGATGAAACTCGCCGGCTTGGCGCGTCGGGTCGGCGACCACGACATCGAACGCGCGATGACTGGGAAATACGTTGATGCGAAACTCATCCCAAGCGCGCGCATCGCCAATGAACACACCCTCGATGTCAAACCGGGCTACCGAGCCGCCACCCTGCTGCAAGGCGACGCCAGTCGCCGCCTGCTCGTACAGGGACATCGCCTCCCGACCATCGCGCTCTGGCTCGTCCGCGCTCGGCGGATACTGGGCCACAGCGTGATACGCGAGCAGGTGCGTGATCGCGACCGCGGGGTCCATGGGAGTTGCAGGATTCGGGATGACGTCGGGCGGTGGCGCCATCACGGGGTCCTGTCGATCGGCGACCATGACGATGCTCCTTTCGACGCCCGCATCCTTGTGAATCGCGCGCGACCGAAACTCCGGATCTTGGGTGAGCGCGAGAAACTCGGCACGACTCGGATACTTCACGATTCCGATCTGGTCCCATGTCACTCCATCGCGCGTGATGAGATTGTCCTCGACCTCGCCCACGAAGGCAATCTCGGCCCCGATTGCCTCCAAGAACTCGAGCGGCGCGTAGATCGCGTCCGCCTCGCGCCCTGTCAAATCGGTTTCCCGTCCGTCCGCGTAGTCGGCTTTCTCTCGAAACTTGATCAGGTTGACCATGTAGAAGGGTCCATCCGACTCTGGCGGGGTCTCGACCATGCGTCGTAGCTGGGCCTCGTTGACCTCACCGTATCGCGGACTGCCGATGTCCGGGAGTTCCGCCGTGTCGCCGGTCGATCCACAACCGAGAACAACCCCAAGAAACCCACTTACTACTGAAATCATTGTGTTTTTGATAGACATCTCGCGGCTCCCGTCCGAGGTTCTGGAAAGGAAGGCTATATTTTGTCACCCTGGGTGTCAATATGGAATCTGCATGATTGAAGAAGCCAAGCCCGACGGACGCACCCAGCGTGCCGTGCGGCACAAGGACGCCGTCGTCCGCGCCCTTCTCGAGTCGGTCCGGGAACACGGGCGGGTCCCTACCGTTGCCGATCTCGCGCAACGCGCGGGCGTGTCCCGCCGCACTGTCTTTCGTCTCTTCGACGACATGGAGTCGCTGCACATGGCCGCGACGGCGATCCAGCGTGCCGAGGTGATCCGTCGGTGGCCCCCCCCTTTTCCGACAGGGCAGCCCATCGAGGAACGCATCGAGCTGCTCGTGACGCACCGCGCTTCCGTCTACGAACACATTCGACCTCTGCGGCGAGTTGCCGAAACGTTTCGTGCGGAGAGCGCGTTCGTCCGAAGCGATCTCGAGGACTCTCACGCGCAGCTTCGAATGCATGCAGAGATGCTCCTCGGCGACGCCCTGCCCACAGACCCGAAGCACCGACAACGAGCGGCGCGTGCGCTGGGGTTGAACACCGGGTTCCCCGTCTGGAGGTCAATGCGCGAAGACGACGCGCTCAGTATCGACGAAGCCAAGGATGTGATGGCCTTCTCGACCCGGCAGCTACTCCGGTAGAGCTAGAGCCCGAGCCAACTGCGCGCATCGAGACTCTTCGTGCCGCGCCGGACCTCGAAGAACAGGATCGCGTCGGCGCTGGTCGAGTCGAGCGTTCCGACGCGCGTACTCATCCCGACCCAGTCACCCACCTGCACGTCGGTCCCACCGAGCCCACCGTAGACGGTGTAGAAGCTGCTTCCATGGTCTAGGATCACCATCAGGCCATACGCCCCGTATGGCTGCGCAAACGCCACCCGTCCGTCCGCGGCGGCGAAGACCGGTCCCCCCGAGCGTCCATAGAATTCGAGACCCGGCGCATCTTCGCGACGTGCGTCGCCAACCCGCATGGAGCCCTGCACGGGAAGAGCGAGTTGTCCTCGCATCTGCGAGAAGCCATCACCCAAATCGTCCATGTCACCCGATACACGAATCCGTCCGTAGGAGAGGGTTTCCTCCTGCGCTGGGGGTTCCGGAGTCGCACCGCGCAGGGTGTCTTGGAAAAGGGATGCGCTTCGCTGACTTTGCTCGATCGAGTCCTTCTTGGCCTCGAGCGCACGCAACGCGACCTGAGCCTGCTCGAGCTCCCGGCCGAGTTCGTTTCTTTCCGCGCGGAGCGCTTTCCCGCGATTCTCGAGAAAATGCATCGTCCCAAGATCAGTCTTCACCATCCGTGACAACCGCTGCACGCGCGCGAGATGCTGCATCAGCGCATCGAACCCACCCGCGACCGGAAGCATGCCCGCACGCCGCACGCGGTAGAGTGCCCGCGCCCGCTCATGAAGCCGTTCTTGCGCGTCGAGGCGTCGGTCTTGGAGGCCTGCGACTTCGGCGTCGATCTGAGACTGTCGTGTTTGGGCGTGCTCGATCCGCGCCAAGCTTTCGGCCATCGCACCCTCGACCGCCGCCACGTCTCCGAGCCCAGCGATCCCGGGGTCGGGTTCTGCAACTGCCGTTGCCGTGACAGCCGCCACGAGGAACGAAACCCAGAATCGACTTTTGGTTTTCATATCAGACCGAAAGGTAGCGTCGGACGGACACGGCACTGCCAATCGCACCGATCAAGGCTCCGCCTGCAAGCAACGCCAGTAGTGTCCAGGTACTGAGAAAGATGATTCGGCTTCCCGTCAATGCAGCGAGGGTCGCGTCGATCGACTCGTGGAGTGAGAGATAGACGACCAACAACGCGAGGACCGCCAAGAGGGCCGAAGCAAACCCTTGGAACATGCCCTCGAGCACGAACGGGCCACGCACGAAGTTGTTGGTCGCTCCGCAGAGCTTCATCACTTCAATCTCTTGTCGTCGTCGCGCGACCGCGAGGCGAATCGTGTTGCCGATGACGGCCACCACGCAGAACATGACGAGGAGTGCCAAGCCGACCGCCAGCATGCGCGCTCCCCACAGAAGATGATCGAGCTTCTCGAACCAGCCTCGATAGCTCTCGACATCACTCACGGCGCGAAACTGACCGAGCCGTGTCGCTATCGATTCGCTCCGGTCTCGGGTAACCCCAGTGACCAAGCTCACTTCGAGCGACGCCGGAAACACTTCTTTCGGAAGCCCGCTCAAGTCGGCGCCGACGTCAGCCTCCTCGAGGAACGATGCCTTGGCCTGTTCGGGAGTGATGTGAGTGACTTGCTGGACGTCCGTCAGCCCTTCGAGCACGACCCGGAGCTGCGCGATGTCCTGCGGATCCGCGTCATCCTTGAGGAAGAGGGTGATTCGCCCGCTTTGTCCCCAACGAACGGCGGCGGCATCGAGATTCGCGACGCCAAGTAGCGTGGCACCCAAGCACAGAAACGCGACCGCCAAGCTCGATACCGCAACGATGTAGAGCCGTCGTTCTTCGCGAAGCCCCCGCTTCGCCCTTACCAGTGCGTTCTTCACATCCATCGTTTCACCCCACAAGTGTGTGAATCCCGCTTCCGGGCCATTGCTTGAGGCCGTTCTGCGCCTCGACGACACGCCCCTCGTCGATCGCGATCAAT
>JBATTM010000060.1:0-1666 GCA_049670545.1 Polyangiales bacterium | reverse complement strand
CGAGGCGAAGCCCCTTCGACAGCTCTTGCTGGAGGGCGTCGAGCCCCTCTTCTCGAGAACGGCGAAACGGCGCCAAAGGAAGCCAACGCAGCTCTAGGTCAAACTCGTCAGCTGCCTGCTGCCAAGGGGTCACGTTTGCTGGGAACTCCGATTCGAACAGGAGGACGCGATCCTTCGGGCGCCACCGAAGACCGAACGCGATGTCGATCACACCATGGGTGGTGTTCGAGACGAACGCGATCTCGTGAGGGGCCGCACCGATCAGTGACGCCAAACTGCTTCGAGTTGCCTTGAGGAGCGGCGCACATGCACCAAACCCCACCATCCCGCCCCGTGCGTAGGACCCGAGCACCTGCTCGATTCGTTCGACAACCGGCGCCGACAACGGTGCGATCGCCGCGTGCGCGAGGTACGCCTTGCATTCGAGGTTCGGAAAGAGGGATCGGTCTCCCAACGCAGCCTTGGCCATGGCGCACTCTAATGGCGAACCTCGACCCTAAGCAATCCGCCTAACGAATGCTCTCGAAGAAGCGCCACGCGGCGATCGCCGCATCGATGTCGTGGCTGGTGCGACCGACCATCGCTTCGGGAAGGTATTGCCACCCGGAAGGCCACGTATGCCCGGCGCCTTGCACCGCGAACAACTCGACCTTCATCCCGTCGTTGCAGTCGAGCGCTTTAGTCCGCTCGATGCGCGTACCATCATCCGGATTGAAATCGGGGATCATCGACTGGGCGACATCTCGGCAACTGTTGTGTCGCCTCCAAAACTCGAATGTCTGCGTCACCGAGAGCACGCGCCCGAGCTCCAGGCCGTCGAACTCGACCTCGCCGCCCTCCCACGGGACGATTGGGTCGTCCGTGCCGTTGATCATGAGCACCGAGAGAGGGGACTCTCCACAGCGCGCTTTGCGCCGGGCGACCTCACGAGGCATCGCGCCGATCACCGCGGTCATGCCGCGCAGGATCCCGGTTCGCTCACACGCGAAACGATGAGCCATCAGCGCGCCGTCTGACACGCCGATCAGAAACACCGCGGATGGGTCGATGTTCTTCTTCTCGATGAGATCGGATATGAGCGTACTGAGAAAACCCACGTCGTTGACACGTTCCCGTTGCGCGACGTAGCGCTGAACTCGCCGGCCGTCGTTCCAATGCCCCCCAATTCCGACGGGATAGGCCACCAAGAAATCGTCCTGCGCTGCAAGCTCATTGAGCTTGCCGAAACTCAACGAGACCGTGTCATCGTCTTCACCGAGACCGCCATGGAGCACCACCACCATCGGGCGTGGATCCGAGCGAAGAACCGGGCGCGGATCGAAGACGGTCACCTCTCGAACGATTCCATCATGCTTGAACACGCACGCCTTCGCCGGGCTTTCGGTGGCGTCCTCCGGCGGCGGTGCCGCTTTGTGGCAACCGGAGGTGATCGCTCCAACCACGGCAAGACGGAGAAGAAGACCCGTCGCCGTCACGTCAGTCTCCGTCGACCGGCTCGAGGGCGAGGATCACGTCGCCACGCACCACGTCGTCACCATCGGCCGGGACCACCGCCTTCACCACCGCGGACTCAGGGAGGTCGTTGCCTTGATACACGAGGCGGTTGAACGTCTTCATGACTTCAAGCAGACCGACGGTCTGCCCGCGTGTGACGGTGTCACCTTCG
>JBATTM010000059.1:0-11441 GCA_049670545.1 Polyangiales bacterium | reverse complement strand
GGGAGGCACGTCAGGCAGCAGCGGAGCGGGCGGTGGAGAAGCCCTGCGGTCCGACCTCGAGGTCAAGTCGATCGCGTTTGTGGGTGTGACGTGCCCCGGGGGACAAGGCACGTGCGTCACAACCCTCGAGATCGCAATCGAAAACATCGGCGAAGGCGACGCGCCCGCCTACAACTTCGAGGTCACGCTCGATCCGATGCAGTCAGTGGTGGTCTCGCAACCGGTGCCGGGCGGCATCGCGGCCGGCATTACTCAACTCTTCACCATCGTCACGCCGGCCAGCGACAACTGCTTCGACCCCGATTGCTCGGTCTCCGTCGTGGTCGACGATCTCAACGACGTCATCGAGTCTGACGAGACCAACAACACCGGGGACGCGCTCTTCCCGGGCTAGCCGGAAACGGTGCGCAGAACGAGTTTCGCGACCAACTCGACGTGCGGCGTTTGCGGGAGGGTGTCGTACGCGCGCAAGCTGGTGAGCTCGTAGGCCGCCTCGAGCGCCTTGATGTCGGTTGCCAGGCTTGCCGGCCCGCAGGCCCTCACGTGGATTCTTTCGGGGGAGAGACGCAGGAGCTCGTTTGTCACCGCTCGCCCAAGCCCTCTTCGTGGAGGGTTCGCGACGACGACGGCCGGACGCTCCGATTGTTGTGCGAGGAACGCCTCGACCGTTTCTGCCTGGACGCTCAACGTCGCCGCGGCCTCGGGGTGTGATTCGGAGGGCACGACCTCAGCACCGAGCGCCGTGAGCCTGCGTGTGGTCGCGCCCGAGCCCGCGTAGAGATCCAACACGCGTCCGCCCGTGATGTCATCGATCAGATGATCGTACATGAGCTCGGCGACTTCGGGGTTCGGCTGTAAGAAGCCAAGGGGGCCTATGGGTGTTCCGTGCACGTCGAGCTCTTCGAGCCCGCGCAGGACCGTGGCGCTCGTTCCGTGAAGCCTATTGCCCTCCCCGCGGTGAAGGCTGACCGCCACGCCGTCGCATCGGGTGAGCCGCGGGCTGAGTCGACGCATCTCGCTGTCGTCGGCCTCGCTCGAAATGAGCGTCGCCAGCACCTGTTCGCCGTTGGTTCGAAACCATACGGCGCGTAGCCCGAAGAGCTTCCGGTCATCGTTGTGTGCACCGATCCCCATCTCGCGCGCGACGTCCGCCAGCTCGTCGGCAGCTTCGGAAATTTTGGGGTGATCGACCAGGCACCCGGCCATGTCGGCCGGGCGATGCGTCCCGCGCATGAAGCTCCCGAGACGAAGGTTGCCTGGGCCACCGAATGCGATTCGTTTCGCGCTCCACCGATAGCCGAGCTGCAGCGGAGCGGCGATCACTTCGTCGACCTCGAGCCCGTGCTGCTCCTTCAGCATGCGCCGCAGCTCGCTTCGTTGATCGCCTTCGCCGAGCGCCATCAGGGCGCACCCTGCGCATCGGCCACCCGTCATGTCACGATGCCGGCGACACGGGGGAAGCCTCCGACCCGGATGCGTGCGCGTCACCTCCACGGCTGTCGCGAAGGTCGCATGCTTGCCCACATGATCGATCTGCGCGATGACGCCTTCGCTGGGAAACGCGCCTGCGATGCGAACCCGACCGACCCCGCCGTCGCCGGTGGGCAAGAGCGACTCGACCGTGAAGGCTCGTCGTTCCCCTACCTTGTCCCGACGCCCTGTCCCCTTCGTCTTCATGAGGAACCGTCTGTGCGTCC
The DNA here is from genome assembly GCA_049670545.1 of Polyangiales bacterium. Taxonomy (GTDB): domain Bacteria; phylum Myxococcota_A; class Polyangia; order Polyangiales; family Houyiibacteriaceae; genus SG8-38. The sequence goes on along the minus strand of JBATTM010000059.1, from coordinate 9,744 downwards.
TGAGACAAGGCGAGGCAAGGCGGCGTTGCGGGACGTGGCCAAGTCTTCTAGTTTGAGGCGGGGGTGTGGGGATGAGAGTCACTGCTGTTGCGCTCGTCTTGGGGCTCGCGGTTGCCAATACTGCGTTTGCTGGTCCGCAATCGACGGTTGGGGGGAAGCCCTTGGAGTCGGACACGGTCCACAACGTCGGAATTGGCTGGCCAGGGTTGTTCTACGAATGGTGGAACCGGGGTCGCGGGAAGCTCGACTGGGCGCTCGGGGTCGAACTCCTCTATGGAGATTGGTCAGGGGTGTACTCCGACGTCAGTATCGGCCTTGCGCTCAATGCGCCGCTCCGGTGGCACATCCACAACCGTCGGCGCCCGAAGGCGACGATCGACATGGGGCTTCGGTTCACGCCCGGCCTGATGGTGGGGAGCAGCGAGGGGCCGCGCTTTCGGGGTCCGGGCCCTTTCGAGCCGGGCGACCGGCGCGCGATGGGAGGTGTACGGGCAGAGATCGCGCTTCCGGTGTCGATCGACGTGCATGACCGGGTGAGCGTGGTCACGGGAGGGTCGATTCCGCTTACGATGTTCTTCGCTGAGAGCGTGGATCCGTGGGGCGTCATCCCACTGCTGTTTCGCATGGGCGTCGAGATCAACGCGTCACCGAGGGTCGCACCGTTCTTTCTTTTGGAACTCGGCCCCGGTATCGGCGTGGGCAACGGTGGTGCGGATGTCGACCTCGCGTTCCGCGTGTGGGTCGGAACGTCGTTTTGGTCCGTGCTGCGCCGCTAGCGGGCCTCGAACCCGCGCGGCAAAAGGGCGCGCGGTTCTGGCCTCTTGCCGTTGCGCTGTGTAGCATCGACGGTAGCGATGACGATGACGCAAGCCAGAACGGTGGCGGTTCTCCTTAGAAGCTGTTCTGGTCAGCTCTAGGTTACCATCGGTCCCACACGATAAGCCATGACGAGATACGGAAACACGAGCGCACCATCGCCCACTGACCCGCGGCGACGCAGAAGCCGAAAGAGATAGATGGCGCGTCTCTTGATGCTAGGCGGCGGCCCGATGCAGATGCCAGCGCTGCGGGCGGCCAAACGAGCAGGGCATCAGGTCGCTACGGTGGACCCGAATCCGCGCGCGCCTGGTTTCGATGTATCTGACGAGGCACACGTGGCCGACCTCGCAGACGAGGCGCGCTGCCTGGACGTGGCGTTGTCGTTCCGACCAGACGGCGTGATGACCTTCGCGGCGGACTATCCCATGCCGATGGTCGGAAAGATCGCGAGAGCCCTGGGACTGCCTGGACCGAGTCTGGACAGTATCCTTGCGGCAACCGACAAATCGGTGATGCGGCGAGTGCTGTCGGATGGGGCGGTTCCGATTCCGGAATGGTGTGTCGTATACTCAGAAGCCGAGACTCTCGAAGCGATGCAGGGCCTTCAGACAGACGCGGTGCTCAAGCCCGCCCGGAGCAGTGGTGGACGAGGTGTGACGAAGCTCGAACGCGACGCCGACCGAACGACCATCCGCGAGGCGTTCGAGCGCGCTCGGGGCGTGAGTCCCAACGACTCGTCGCCCCTGCTGCTGGAGGCGTTTGTCGACGGCCCGGAGTTTTCTGTGGAGGCGATCTCCGCGAACGGCGTCACGCGCATCTTGGCCGTGACGGACAAAGCGACCACGGGCCCCCCGCACTTCGTCGAGGTGGGGCATCGGCAACCTAGCGCGCTCGACGAGGCCGATCGCGTTCGGGTGGAAGATGTGACGAAGAGAAGCATCGCCGCTCTGGGTTTGAACGACACACCGAGCCATACGGAGCTGCGTCTCGGACCGTCTGGCCCGGTGGTGGTCGAGATCGCATCGCGTTGCGGAGGAGGCTACATCTGCTCCCATTTGGTGCCGATCTCGACCGGCGTGGACATGGTCGGTGCGGCGGTGTCGGTCGCGCTCGGGCTGACGCCGAATCTCGAGCCGACCGAGAGCCGGGGTGCTGCCATCGCGTTCGTGCGTGCCGAGCCGGGCACTGTCGACTCGATCGGCGACGTGGATGTCGCGCGCAAGATGCCTGGGGTCGTCGAACTCGAAGCTCCGATTCACGCAGGCGACCCGGTTCCAGTCCTTCGAGACGCGCGCGACCGGCTCGGGTACTGTATCTGCGAAGCACAAGACGGGTTCGAAGCGGCGGCACGATGCCAGGATGCGATTGCCGCCCTCTCGATCCAAACCAAGAGGAACAGGGCATAGGAGATCCACGTTGGAGTACTTTGATTCGCTCGTGCACGTGACGGAAGATGGAACATGGCTCGGCGGCACACGCTACGATGCCAGCGAAGGGCGCTTGATGCGCGAGCTCGACGCGTGCGGGCCGTCCACGCGCGCCTGCTTGGTCGCCATCGCGGGCCATGCGAGCAACGAAGCGGTAGAGCAGGTGCACGAGAAACACCCCGGACGGTTCATCCCTGTCGGCTCGATCGATCCAAGCCGTTGCGCCGACCCGACCGAAGTCGACACGCAGATCGCCGCGCTGGCACGCCGAGGTTTCTTGGGCCTCAAGCTTCACTGCCGGCTCAACGGCTACGATCCCCTCGACGAGAATGCGTTGTCGGCCATCGAATCGGCAGGAAGGCACGGGCTGGTCGTCTTTCTTTGCACGCTCTTCCGACAACGCGACCTCGCTACACGACATCCAAGCGACATCGTCGACATCATCGCCACCGAGAATCGCGATGTCCCGATTGTCCTCCTGCATGGAACGGGTGCCATGCCACTGAGTCTCTTCGAGATGGTCCGGATGCATCCTCAGTTGATCCTCGATGTCTCGTTCACGATCATGCGGTACGCGGGAAGCTCCGTGGATCAAGACCTCCGTTTCATATTTCGTGGCTTGGATCAACGGGTCACCGTAGGTTCCGATTTCCCGGAGTACACACCAGGCGAGGCGATGCGTCGGTTCGAGACGCTGTCGGAGGGCCTGCCTCCGGAGAAGATCGAGAACATCAGGTTTCGAAATCTGGAACGCCTATTCGACAAGAGCGGCCGCGGAGAAGTGAGCGCTCGCGAAGGAGTACCGAAACGATGAGCGAGGCACCAGGGCCAGGTCAGTCCGACTCCGTTCATCAACCGGGCGTCTTCGAGTTCTCAGACCACGAGCGTCTCGTCGGCGATGATGACCGCCTTGCCGAGATGCGAACTGCCCTCCAGGCCGGCAGTGTGTACATCGCCCGGGGCGTGGTTCCTCGCGAGACCCTTCAACCGCTGCGCGACTACCTGAGCGTCGTCGGAAGGAACTCGCTGCCGAACTACCAACCCATCGTAGCGGGTGCCCCGAACTCTCACCGCATGAACGACTGGGACCCCCGGGCGTACGTGGGAGGGTGCTTTCACCAGTTCTCCTTCTTCCCTTGGAATCAGGATCCGTTTCGGATGTTTGACCTCCTTCGACCGGTGTACGAAGTCAAGAATCGCCTGAGTGGGCTCGAAGCCGGGCGGTTTCTCGGCGTGGAGCCCGACGCCGGCTGCACGGCCCGGCTGTCCGTGCAGTATTACCCGCGCGGGGGCGGGGGCCTGAAGGCTCACGCCGATCCGGTCGACCATCATCAATTGGTGGTGCCGTCGATGTCCCTCTGCAAGAAGGGAGAAGACTTCGAATACGGGGGCGTGTTCGTCGAACCGACCCCCGGGCAACGCATCATGGTGGAGGACATCCTCGATTGGGGCGATGTGATCTACTTCAACGCGCAATGCCCGCATGGGATCGAGCCGATCGACCCCGACGCACAAAAGGATTGGCTCGCGTTTCGCGGTCGCTGGGCGATTGTGTTCGCAGTGAACAAGTTGAGCGGAAACGCGGATATCAGCGACTCGGTCGAGCTCGACTAGGCGCGCAAGCTCGCCACGGGGAGTCGGGCGAGGCCGATGCCATCTCTGCCGAACCCGTTTCCGCAATACACCATGTAGAGCCAATCGCCGTGGCGAATCACGTGCGGGTAGCCTTGTTCGTGCGAGTCCCAGCCGTCGCCCGAGGGCGCGATTCCTACCGCAGCGTCCGACCTCGTCCAACGAATGCCGTCTTGCGAGACTGCGTAGCCGATGCGGTAGCGCGTTCCACGATAGCAATACCACATGTGATGGCGCCCCTCGATCTTCAGCACGGAGGGACGACAGATCGAGTGCTCTTCCGGGTGCTCTGCCCCGATGCACACTTGATCGCCGCTCCGCGTCCAGGCGCGGCCGTCTGGGGAGTGCGCGTACTTGATCTCGTAGCGGTGTTTGGGGGCGTCAGAGTCCGCTCCGCCCCATGCGAGAAACGAGGTGTACCAAAGGTGCCAGACGCCGTCTTCAACCGTCGCGAAACTGGACCCCATCGAGAGGTAGTCCTCGTGGGTGCGTGGGAGCACGGGTGCCCTCGACACACGATGAAACTTGCCGTCGGCTTCGAGCTTGGCCAAGCCGATGTGGTTCTGAAAGGGAGTCAGGACGGTCGGCATCCACCCGGTGTAAAACATGTAGAGATCTCCGCCGTGCCGCAGGAGAGTCGGGTAGGAGACCCCGTTCTCATCAAAGGCGCCGAGGGACCCTGGTGTGAGCACGGGCTCAGGCTCGATCTCGAGGATCGATGCGCTTGCGAGATCGAGCCGGGCCCTGCCGATCATCGAGCGGTTTTGGGAGTCTCGTCCGGTGATGTAGAGATCGACGCGAGGACTCTCGGCCGCTGAAACGACCATCGCTCCCGCCCCGGTGAACCCGTGCATCCAGGGAATCGTGCCGTCGGCGCGGACGAGACACCCGAGCTTCTCCCACGTAGGCGGTTGGCGTTGCAACGGTATCTCCTCTTACGATGCCGAGAAGTCGCGGTACAGAGTGACGAACCCAGCGTACCGCCCCTCCACGCTCGTTTGGCGGAACGGCGTCTCGAGATCGATTTCGGTGACCCCATGCATGATGCGGGTGTCGTACACGAGGACGTCGCCTAACTCACACACAGACTCGAAGTAGATTTTCTCGGGCCCATCGCAGAAGTAGCCGCCTCCGGTCTCGTAGTCACAGTCCTGTGCGACCCCCTTCCGACTCATCACGATGAGGGGCTGGAAGTAGCCGTTTTGAAACCCGTACTGCTCGTAGACGCGCGGAATGTAGTCCTCACAGTGCATGCTCATGAATCCACCGCCAGGCGGGTACTGGTGCACCCGTGCTGCCGTCCAGAAACCATCCTCGATGCTGTCGAGGGCGAAGTCGAGCGAAACGCCCATCAAGAGGTTGCGTACCTGCGCGCCAGCACGAAACACCTCGCGCATTCCATAGACATCATCGGCGAACAGAGGATTGTAGTATGTCCGCAGGCATTGCGGATACGCTTTGTCGCGAAACTCACCGCCGTTGACCGAAAACTTCTGGTGGTTCCGGTAGAGGTCCTCGGGGGTCTCCCCGGTCGCGGGATTGTCGTTGTCGAGCGCGAACGCCTCTTTGATGCGCTTCTTGGCATCGACGATGGACTGAGGGTCGACCAGCCCGCGGATGGAAACTGCAGAACGGTCTTCGATGCACGCGAGGATTCGATCTCGATCGAGATCCTCGACGCTGCGGGCCTCGATCGTGATGTCCTTGAATAGGCTCTCGAGTTTGCTGACTGCTTCGCTCATCGGAATTCCTTTTTTTGTCCCGGTGACTCGTGCTTCCGGGGCGCGGCTCCCCGAGCCCGTCGTTCGAGGAAATCGGTCACCCTCTCGATCACTTCCTGCTGATCTTCGTCGGTCAGTTCATAGTAGAAAGGCAACCGGAGCAATCGCTTGCTGACGGAGTCGGTCACCGGAAGACTCGCATCCCCACATCCGAGCTGCTTGGCCATCGGCGCCGAATGAAGGGGCACGTAGTGAAAGACCGACGAGATTCCGTGCTCCCGGAGTTCAAACATCAGCTCGTCTCGGGTCTCGCCGTCCGGCAAGAGAAGATAGAAGATGTGGCAGTTTGAGTCACAGTGCTCCGGCGTGCTCGGCAGGGTCACGAGACCCTGATCCGCAAGGGGCTCGAGCGCCTCGAAGTAGCGCTGGAAGATTCGGCGGCGCCTCTCCGTGAGAGAGTCCATTTCTTCGAGTTGCGCATAGAGAAACGCACAGGTGATCTCGCTCGGCACGTACGATGACCCCGTGTCGACCCACGTGTACTTGTCGACTTCCCCGCGGAAAAATTGCTGCCGGTTGGTCCCCTTGTCACGCAAGATCTCGCCGCGTTTTCGGAACCGTTCGTCATTGATGCAGAGCGCGCCACCCTCGCCCGCCACGTAGTTCTTGGTCTCGTGGAAACTGTACGTCCCCAGATGCCCGATCCCCCCGAGTGGGCGTCCTTTGTAGCGAGCGTTCACTCCCTGCGCCGCGTCCTCGACCACGACGAGGTCGTGCGACTCCGCGATCGCCATGATCGCGTCCATCTCACAGCCGACGCCGGCGTAGTGAACTGGCATGATCACCTTCGTGCGCGAGGTGACGCGCTCTTCGATCTTCGTTTCGTCGATGTTCAGGGTATCGGCCCGGACGTCGACGAACACGGGCTTCGCCCCGGTGCGGGCCACGGCGTTGGCCGTCGACACGAAGGTGAAGGATGGCATGAGGACCTCGTCGCCCTCGCCGAGGTCGCAAAGCATCGCGGCCATCTCGAGGGAAGATGTGCATGAAGTCGTCATGAGCACCTTTGGAATGCCGAATCGCTCTTCGAAAATCTTCGCGCATCCTTGCGTGAATGCGCCATCCCCAGAGATGTTCCCTAACGCGACGGCACGAGCGATGTAGTAGAGTTCCTTGCCGGCGATGTAGGGCCGATTGAACGGAATTCTCGCCGGCGCTCGCATCTCTTGTACGAAGCTATCGGATGGGTGATCGCCCGGCAAGTCGGCATTGCCGGCACCCTTCAAGCCATGATACAAATTCCTCATGCATTCGGCGTCTGAAGCCCTCCGGCCGCGCCCGAAGCTTTCCATCGTCAGCCCTGTCTACCTCGGCGAGGCGCTCGTCGAACGACTGGTCGAGGAGATGGTCGCAGGCGCCTCCGGAGTCACGTCGGATTTCGAGATCGTATTGGTGGACGATGGAAGCCCGGATCGCTCCTGGGAGGTGATCGAAGAGGTGTGCCGCAAGGATCCGCGGGTCTGCGGAGTGCGTTTGAGCCGAAACTTCGGACAGCACAACGCGCTCACCGCCGCCCTCGAGGTTGCCCAAGGAGAGTACGTGGTGGTCATGGATTGCGACCTCCAGGATGACCCCCGGTACATCCCCGACCTCTTTGCGAAGATCCAAGAAGGCTACGATGTGGTCTACACGCTCAAGAGCTCACGGGCGCACACGTCGATTCGCAATGTGCTCGGCAAGGGCTTTCACCGCGTGTTGTCGCTGCTCTCGAAGCCTTCGCTCGGTTCTGACAGCAGGATCGGGAACTACACGATGTTGCGGCGACCGGTCGTCGACGCGTTTCTCGAAATCGGCGACTTTCACCGGACGTACCTCGTACTGCTGCGGTATCTGGGGTTTCGCTCGACCACCCTCGAGATCGAACACCGAGAACGAACCGGCTCGAGCAGCAGCTACACCTTGGGTCGGCTCTTTCGAGAAGCCATCAACGCGATCACCGCCCAGAGTAACCGGCTCCTTCATGCATCGATCGCGCTGGGGTTCTCCTTCATGGCCCTTTCGTTCGCCTCGGTGCTGGTGTTGGTCCTTCTCTACTATCTCAACGGGTTCCGAGAAGGGTGGGCATCGGTCGTCGCGCTCCAGCTGCTCTCGACTGGCTTGGTGTTGCTCTCTTTGGGCGTCGTGGGTATCTATGTGGGAAAGATCTTCGAGCAAGCTAAGGGACGGCCACCCTACGTCATCATGACCAAGCGCAATTACGCGCGGCACGCAGGGGATCAGCATCCGATTCGAGACGATGAAATCACGAGACCAGGTTCCATTCCGCCGAACGTCGCCGAGTAGTCGGTCGAGGCGATGATCCCGAGTTGGGTCACGTTCCCGGAGGCCGAGTGGGCCAAGCTCGATGCGGCCAAGGCCGGGTTTGATCCGCGCGCATGGAAGTCCTATCTCGGGCGCTGTCGGCCGCGTGAATCACGAGAACACCGCCGACCGCACCAACAGGGCTTTGGCGCCGTCGTCACACGTGGCGGCTACCTCGTTCACGCGTGGGGAGATCCAGACCGTGCATTCGATTCGGCGTCAGCCGGGAAGCCGGTCGTCTCGATCGCCCTCCAGTTGGCGATCGATCGCGGCTTGATCAAAAGCGCTGATGACCCGATCCACCGATACTGGACGGGAGCCGGAGCGCTCGACTCACCCCACAAGCACCTCGACGCCGGATACCACGCGACGCTCACGTTCGCGCATCTGCACGACATGCGGGGTGGCTTCCCGGTCAGCAACGGGGCGACGTGGGCCAAGGGCGAGGACGTGCCCGCTTGGGCGCTCTGCACCGGAGACCCGCGGGCCGACAACTACGCCCAAGCAAAGCCAGGGGAACACCATCACTACTCGAGCGGTGGGCGCTGGCGACTCGCGCAAGCCCTTACCGCGATTTGGGGTCGCGATCTGCAATCCGTCCTCAACGACGAACTCCTCAGCAAGATGGCGATACCCGCCGAGCGATGGACCCTCCGTTCCGGGCGGTACCTCGCCACCACGACCGACTACTACGTCGACTTTCCCGGGTATGGTCGCTTCTGCGATCCGCCGTACGAGATCGCGGGCCAGACCGTACGTGGGGGCGGAGGGTGGCTGGTGATGAGTCCGAAGGACTTGGCACGGATTGGGCTCCTCGTTGCCAGTCGAGGTGTCTGGAACGGTCGGCGCCTCGTGTCGGACACGCGATTCCTATCAGGATGGGGGGGCGCCAACGGCAGCCAGCTCGGCGGCGTGGGCAACGAGGCCATGCTCGCGTTCGGTGCCGTGACCGTGGAGGGCTTGGGTGGCTCATCCATCGAACCCATGAATGCGGAAAAGCTTCAGCGCATGCTGATCGGGCCGGTCGCCGCGAGCTAGTCGGCCGGCTCGCGGTCTTCGGGCGAAAGTGGAACCCAAAGATTGATACAGCCTCCAATTCCCGCGGTGATGAGCTGCGTGGCCCAGATACTGAGCGAGCCTGCGTAGGCGACCGCCTCGGGCACGCCGACCGCGCCATACAGCGCAGCAAACGCCGCCTCTCGCAGCCCGGCGCCGCCAACGGTGAGCGGAAAAAACACGGAGGCGGTAATCAAGGGAACGGCGACGGCCGACGCGCTCAGTTTCACGGGAGGAAACAGAGAAAGCATGATCGCGTGAACCGCAAGGATACTGATGATGTGAATCAGAAACGACAGGACGACCGCCCAACCGAACGACCCGCCATCGACGAGGCGGGGAAGCGCCCGCAACGGCTTGCTCAAACGCGCCGGCAAGAACTCGGACAAGCGATGCGCGACGGCGATTCCGAAGATGGCGCCCGCGGAAGCCAACAAGCCGAGAACCGCGACCAGCTCTACGTGCTCCACCCCAGAAATAGGCCACACCAGGTACGCGCTCGCTGCGAGCGTCAACAGCGCCGATACGCCACAAACACGCTCGACGAACACAACGGCGACCCCACTCGTCCCGCTCGCCCAACTTGCGTCGCCGAATGCGCGCCTGCTCGCTACCCCTCGAACCACGTCTCCGCCGACACCACCGGGTGCGTACGTGTTGTAGAAATGGCCAACGAGATAGAGATGCCCAAGCCGGGCCCAGGATGGGACCTGGGACGCCCCGTAGGC
>JBATTM010000058.1:0-5291 GCA_049670545.1 Polyangiales bacterium | reverse complement strand
GCCTAGCGACAGCGCGGCGGCGAGACACAGAAGGGAAACGAAAGATGGATTCTTCGTGGTTGGCATTGCCCGCGTCACCCTAGACGCTGTCGGCCCTTGTGCAACGGCCCCTACGTCGACATCTCCCGCAATACCTTTTCCATGCGGTGAAATACGTCCTCGATCACGCTGGCTTCTGGCAGGATCGTCATGCGGAAGTAGTTCGTGTAGTCCACGTTGAAGCTCGAGCCTGGGGCGACGAGCACGTGTTGGGTTTGCAGCAACTTCATCGCGAACTCCTGGTCGTCGAAACCTCGGAGCTTGTCGACGTCGGCTCCGACGAACGCGTACATCGAACCGCCGGGCACGATCAGACTCAGGTAGTCGCTGGCTTCGACGCCACGGATGACGGCCTGGCGGGATTCGTACAAACGGCCCCCTGGCCGAATCAGTTCTTTGAGGCTCTGGTAGCCCCCGAGCGCCGTTTGGACGCCCCATTGGCCGGGCACGTTGCTGCACAACCGGAGCGAGGCCAGCAGATCGAGGCCGTGAAGATACTCCCCCGCGAGTTCATTCGTGCCGCTGAATGCGACCCACCCGACACGGAAACCGCACGCTCGATAGACCTTCGACAGGCCGCTGAACGTGCCGCACAGGGTATTCTTGACCAGTGGCGCAATCGGCACGAACTCGGCGTCGTCGTACACCATGCCGTCGTAGATCTCGTCGCTGAAGACGACGAGATTGTGTCTCTCCGCGAGGGCCACCATGGCCTCGAGTACCTCGCGGCTGTACACAGCACCTGTGGGGTTGTTGGGATTGATGATGACGATCGCGCGGGTTCGCTCGGTGATGAGGCCCGCGAGTGCATCGAGATCAGGTTGAAACCCTTTTTCCGGTGGGCACGGGTAGTGTACCGCACCGCCCCCGTTCAACGTGACTGCCGCTGTCCAGAGCGGATAGTCGGGGCTTGGAATCAGCACCTCGTCGCCAGGGTTGAGCAATGCTCGAAGGGTGAGGTCGATCAACTCGCTGACCCCGTTTCCGATGAACACATGCTCTGCGGTTACGTTCATCACGCCCCGCTCCTGTTGCTGCATGACCACCGCTTCGCGCGCCGGGAAGATTCCCTTTTGGTGACAGTAGGCCTCGCTCGTCGGGAGGTTCTCGATCATGGCCATCCGCATGGTCTCGGGCGTGCGAAAGCCGAAAAGGCCTGGGTTCCCGATGTTGAGCGAAATGATCTCGTGTCCCTGGCGCTCCATCTCATGCGCACGCTGCGCCAGCTGCCCCCGGATTTCGTACCGGACGTCGCGAAGGCTGGTGCTGGTCTTGATCTTCGTCGTCATTGGTTGCCCCGGATCTCTTCTTCCATCGCTCGAAGCTCGGTTGTCTTCGCTTGGAGTGCCTTCGCCTCTTGCGCGACGGACATGATCTTCTGCATGTCTCGGCGGGACATGGCGTCGCCGAGCCTCTCCACGATCTCTTGGCTGTCCGCGAGCGCGTCGAGCGTGGCTTGGTGATAGGCCTCACAGCCGGCCGGCGGGGTGACGGCCTTGATCTCACGCTGCATGCGTTCGCTGTCGTCGACGAGCTGGTCGAAACCCTCCATCGACCCACTCATTGCGGCCGTGAGAAGGCTCGTCGCGAAGGATCTCGGATCAGCGGTTTGGTGACCAGACTGAACGGCGTTCATTCTCTCGAAATAGGCGTCGACGGAGGAGGGTGTGCTCGTCGTGGCTTTCGCGGGCGCTCGCGAAGCTTTCGATTTCTCGCTGTCTCGCAGATTCGATAGGACGACCGTTCCGTCGGGCCGCCTTTCGATGTGTCCGCCTCCTGCGTTAGGCTCAGCCTCGCTTCCGCGATCGGTCTCCCACGAAAAGGGCGAATCGTTGGGCGAGTCGGGCTGGTCAGGTTGCTCCGCGCTGGCAGTCTCTTGGGCGAGATCCACGCCCTCAGCAGGTGTGGTTGTCGCTGCCGGCTCATCACGATTCGACTCACGTCCCAGCAAGAACGCGACCACCATGAGCGCTGCAAGGAGGGCGAGGCTCAAGATCCGATTGCTCTTCGTCTGTGTCCCGCCTTCCGTCACCTTCGGAATATAGCTCAATCCGCCCTCGAGGGCGCATCCGGGGAGCACCACACCCGTGGCGTGTTCGCGCGGTCTCGCTCTGACCGGCACCGACCCGCGTTGGCCTAGCTTTCGCGTGGTCTTTCGAGCGCGGGGTTGTTGCAGTCGTACGGCCGGGTTGTGTCCGTTCGGCTATTGCGGCTCGCATTGCTCGTCGGTCACACCAGCCACCGTGACCGTCGGAAAGTAGCCACCGGGATCACTGAACACGACGGCGATGCTATCGGCCCCTTCGCCCACTAGCACCTCGACTCGTAGATGGTTTGGTCCTGAGATCTCGTCGTATCGAAGCACGAACACGTCAGGGCTCGTCCATGTCCCGACGAGCCCTATCGGGATCCCCGTAGGGCTCTCGTCGCCGAAACGCGGCACGGCATCCATCCCAACGGGCATCTCGTACGTGCCGCCCTGGGTCGTCAGCGCGAACGTGACATCGCTCTTCGAGTCAAAACGCAGGAGCACGCACCGCGTATCGAACGCGTTGTCGTCCAGTCGGTAGCGTCGGCCAGACATCGCGATGGCGGCAGGAGGGAGATCGGGAACGGGCGTTGCAAGAGGCGGCGCGAGAGCCTGTTCGATGGCGGCGGTCATCCGCTCGTTCGACCCGGGATTCGGCGCAAGGGGACCGTCGGTCGCGAACGCGGCCAGAAGCAGCTGCGCTACATCGAGCCGGACGTCCACTCCGCGACCTGTGAACACGACGACGATGTCGTTGTCCGGCCACACGAGGATCGCTTGACCGCCTCGGCCCCGGGCTTCGTAGATCCCGTCGAAAGGCGGGGGTGAGATCCACCATTGGAAACCGTAGCCTGTTCCATCCGCGTCCGCGGTGATCACGTTCTCCGTGGCGGCGGCGACCCACGATGACGATACGATCTCGGCGCCACGCCATTGCCCGCGATCTAGAAACAGCTGACCGATCTTCGCCATGTCACGCGGGTGAAGCTGAAGATCGCCCCAGCCACGCGACACGCCCTGGGTATCCGTGGGCCTACTGATCTTGCTCATGCCGAGTGGGCCGAAAAGGCGTTCCCGGGCGAACGCCTCGGCACTCTCGCCCGTGGCTCTGCTGATGGCGGCAGAGAGCAGGTGCGATCCCGGGCTGCAGTAGGCGAACGCGCGTGCCGGCGGAACGGCCACGGGGAGTCCGAGTGCGTACTCGACGAAGTTCGGACTGCCGATCATTTCGAAGAGCTCGGGTTCGCCTGGCGCCAGCCCGCACTCGAGACCGGAGGTCATGCTCAACAGGTGCCGAATCTCGATGTCCCTCTTCGAGGCATCGACACCCTCGAAGATCGTACCGATCGTCTCCTCGAGCGTCAGCAGTCCATCGTCGATCGCGATTCCGACTAGCGTGGAGGTCACGCTCTTGGTGACCGAGGCCACGTCGTGGGGCCGATCACCGACATAGGGATAGAAGTATGCGTCGAGTATGAGTGACCCGTGGCGGGCCACGAGCAGGCTGTCGATGGGGAGCTCGTCGCGGTCGATCATCTCGACCAGACCGGCGAGAGCTTCAGAATCAAACCCTTGCTCCTCTGGCGTCGCCACGGGCCAGTCGGTCGAGGGCTCTGACGAACTCCCGTCGCAAGCGAGAGCCAGGATTGCCGCTGCGGCGACAACAGCGAAGGGTAGGAGAGGAGTTGTTCGCATCGGCAACTTGGGAATGCAATTCCTGCGCCACACCACATCCGCTTCGTTGGTGAACTCGATGCGCAAAATTTGCGACTCACCTCACTGGGAAAGTGGCTGCGCGCCACCGTTGCGCAGGATCCAGGCTCACCCCAAGTCGAGGATCTCGCCATTCTGAAGAGGCATGTTGCAATCGTTGCGGTTCGGAGCGCGCTGCACGTGGATCGTGGCCTTCGTCCTCGTGGCGTCATGCTCCGTCGAAATCGGCGCGAAGGCAGGTTGGCCTGCAACACCGCCCTCCGACGCGGACGGGGGGACAACCGGATTTCAGGGAGACGGTGTCGAAGTGTACGCCGCCGTATGCGCGACTTGTCATGGGCCGGCCGGCGTTCGTGGTTCGCAAGGGCCGACCTGGCGCGGAGTTTCCATCCTCCGAGATGGGAGCGTATGACACGTCGATCCTGAGCGAAGAGCAGAAGGTGCGCCGTGGTGAGGGTGGCACCAACTCTGCCGCACGTGGCGCGTACATGCCAGCGTGGGGCGCAGACGACCTCTCCGACCAAGAGTTGCAGATGATCGCAGACTACCTCGGTACACAGTAGATTCAGGGTCCGGAGGGAAAGGCGTCGCGAGGTCCCGCCGTCGTTCAGCCGTTGCTGTTGAGACGCACGCTCACCGTCGGCGCGTTGCCCCCCGACCACGTGCACGCGGGTTCATCGCCGGACGTCGAGAGATCGAGAATGAAGCCGCTTGCATCGAACTCGACGCGAAACGCGTCCAGCGTGAGCTCGACGTCTCCGTCGGTGTTGTCGAGCGTCATGCTCGCCGGGTTTGCGACGATCGAGAGGCTCGTTCCTGCGATGGCACAGACCAAGCATGGCACTGGAGTGAGCGTGACCGGTAGCGGTTCGCTTCCGATAGAAGTTGTGGTGAGCCCCTCGATCGCAGACACCACGAAGCTGCAGCTCAGGTCGAGCAGAAGGTCGACCGTTTCGACGGGAACCACGAGTAGCGACGAGGTGATAAGATTGGCGATGCCACCTTCTGGCTCCTCGTCCGCCACTGCTGCCAACTCGACACGGAGGGCGAGAGGAATCCCCATTACGTGGCAGTTCAGTTCACCAACCGCTGTCTCGCCGTCCAGCAGCTCGTTACTATCTCCACAGTCGGCGGCGCACGACGATTTCTCGCATGGACCCGGTTCGTACCAGCCTCCTGTTCCTCCCGTCCCTCCCGTACCGGCACTGCCGCTACCGGGCCCTCCTGCCGCTGGGCCGTCCCCCGCACCGCCGTCGGTCGCGGTGCCGCCGCACGCTATGGCGAGAACCAAGCAAACCAACGGGATCGACTCGAACCGCGGGGGCCACCGAGGTCGCCCTTTACCCTCCGACGCCGCCCCTGGTACGGTGTCTCCATCACGTAGGGAGGCCTGAATGAGACAGGCGTGCTTGGTTTGCTTGGTTCTCGCCATAGCGTGCGGCGGCACCGCGACCGACGGCGGTGCGGGGGACGGCCCAGCGGCAGGAGGGCCCGGTAGCGGCACTGCCGG
>JBATTM010000057.1:0-2578 GCA_049670545.1 Polyangiales bacterium | reverse complement strand
GGTCATCTACCACGCGGTTCTCCCCGTGCTGATCATCGCCAGCAACGCGCTCGTCATCCTGTTCGTATTCGCGTTCCTCGTGGTCGTCGACCCGGTGCTTGCGACGACGACGGTCGTTGCGCTTGGTGGCGTGTACGTGGCTACCTATCGCTTCTTACGCAGTCGGCTGATCAAAGCCGGCGAGTCGTGGGTCGAGTCCAATCAAGGCCGCTACCATGTGCTTTCCGAAGCGTTCTCCGGAATCAAAGAAGTAAAACTGCTGCATGCCGAGCGGTCGTTCGCTTCCCAGTTCGGCGCCGTGTCGCGCCGCATGTGCGACGCCATGATCCGATCGAAGGTCATGGGTCAGGTGCCGTCGTTCGCCATGCAGGGCGTCGTCTTTGGCGGGATGCTGTTGGTCGTGCTCTACGTCCTCGCCACGCGGGGAGGGTTTGCCGAGGGGCTTCCGTTGATCGGGCTCTATGCCTTCGCCGGGTACAAGATGATGCCCGCGCTTCAGCGGGTCTACGTGCAGCTTGCCGAGATGGAGTTTTCGTCGGTCGCGCTCGCGTCCCTCGAGCCGCCTCTGCGGCTCTGGCATGAATCCAACAAGAAGTTTTCGTCGGAAACGGCGGCGCAAGACGCCGCAGCGCGGGTGCGGTTGACCCGTCAGCTCGAGTTTCGCGACGTGGTCTATCGCCATCCAGGGGGCGAGGAACCGACCCTTCGGGAGATGAATTTCTCGATCGCGGCAGGGTCGAAAGTCGGCATCGTGGGCTCGACCGGGGCAGGCAAGACCACGACGGTCGACATCATGCTCGGCCTCTTGCGGCCGAACGCCGGTAGCGTCGTCGTCGACGGCAAGAGCATCGACGACGCGCAGCTTCGCGCCTGGCAGGCGTCCACGGGCTATGTTCCTCAGAACATTTTTCTCGCGGACACGACCCTCGCAGGCAACATCGCGTTCGGCGTCGACGAAGATCGCATCGATCGAGAACGCGTCGAAACCGTCGCGAAGCTCGCGAAGCTCCACGACTTCGTCGTCGCCGAGCTTCCCGATGGATACGAAACCCGCGCGGGAGAGCGTGGCGTTCGACTCTCCGGCGGGGAACGTCAGCGGGTAGGGATCGCGCGCGCTCTCTACCATGATCCGGACATCATCATTTTGGACGAGGCGACGAGCGCCCTCGACAACGCAACCGAAACGCGCGTGATGAGCGCAATCGACAGCCTGGCGCCAAGCAAGACGTTGGTCGTCATCGCGCACCGGCTGAGCACGGTGCGAAACTGCGACACGATCTTTTTTCTCGAGGACGGTGTCGTCGCCGCCCAGGGAAGCTTTGACGAGCTGCTCGCTTCCCACGCGCGCTTCCGATCGCTGACCCAAGGCGAATCGAAAACGCCGGCTTCCATTAGCGGCTAGCGCGCGGTTCCGTCCGCGTCGCGGTGAGGCAATATGGCCCACTTGTTCCGCGTCACGTGCGTGATGTTCAGTGTTGAATGTGACTTGCCTCACAAAGCGCTGCGCGTGCCGCCACGAAGTTGAGAATTGCGAATCAGAGGGGTGTTCAAATGTCCCGCCGTGACCTACACGCAGAGACTCATCCATGAAGACGGACTTGGACGACGACCGCAGCGAGATCGAGATTCTGCTCGCCATGGTGGAGCACGAGGTGCGCACACCGCTCAGCGCGTTGTTGGGTTTCGCCGACCTGCTCCACGCCGACTTGGAACCTCAGGAACTGGCGCATCTGTCCGACCGGATTCGCGCGAACGCAGGGCGGCTACGCGACGTGATCGATGGGCTTCGCGGCGTCGGTGAGTCGGATGCGGCAAGGCCCATCCGGGGTGACGCACCCCTGGGTCTCGGCGCCGTTTTCGAAAGCGTAGCCGAGCAGCATCAGCCCGAGGCGGACGCGAAAGGGCTTCGGCTCCACGTCGACCTCGATCCACGGATCCCGGCGGCCGTCGAGGGAACCCGCGGCAAGCTCGTTGTCGTCCTTGGAAACCTGATCGCCAACGCCATCAAGTTCACCGACCGAGGCCGGGTGCTCGTGAAGGGCGAGTGCGTAGCCACGACGGCATGCGCTGTCACCGTGCGCTATTCGGTTGCGGATACGGGAAGAGGAATTCGAGCCGATGCCCATGCCGAGATTCTGAGACCCTTCGTGCGCACCGAGGAGAGCGCCACCGCGCCAGGGGATGGCCTCGGGCTCGGCATCTGCGACAAGCTCCTCCGAACGATGGGCTCGCGGGTCGAGATCGAGAGTGCCCTAGGGTTGGGCTCCACCTTCAGTTTCGAGATCGTCCACGGCCTGCCCGTCGGGGCGCGCACGGGGAAGGTCGAGCCGCATCTGCGCGACGCCGGGCCGAACCCCGATCCGGTACGCGTGCTCCTCGTCGACGACGACCACGACACCCTCGAGATCATGCGCCCCCTGGTGCAACGCGAAGGGTTCGCGACCGACGTGGCGCACGACGGACACACCGCCTTGTCGATGGTCGAGCGCACCACGTATGCGGTCGTTCTGACCGACCTACACATGGCTGGAATGGACGGCATCGAGTTGAGTCGGCGTCTTCGCGAACTCGCGACGCG
>JBATTM010000056.1:0-7990 GCA_049670545.1 Polyangiales bacterium | reverse complement strand
TCGTCGGACTGCATGGTCGTGGAATCGGGGTTCCGATGCCCGACCGTCGGTGTTGGCTGCGTGGCGATCGTTTGCGGAGACTCGCGAATCGATCCGCCCGAGACCTGTGACGATGGAAACGCAGGAGGAGGGGACGGCTGCGATGCCGCGTGCGAGCGTCAAGAGGGTTGGACATGTGCGCAGCCGGGTGTCGCCTGTTCCGCGACTGAATGCGGCGATGGAATCGTCGCGGGCTTCGAGCAGTGCGACGATGCCAACGCGGTCACCCCCGGATGTGCAGACGACTGCCAGCTCGAGGACGGCTTCAAGTGCGAGACGGATGGCATGCCATGTGAAGCGACGGTCTGCGGCGATGGGACCGCAGAAGGAACTGAACAATGCGACGACGGAAATCTCACCCCATTCGATGGATGCGACGGGGGCTGCAAGAACGAACCCGACTGTGCCGCGGGTGTCTGCCAAGCGGCGTGCGGAGATTCGGTGATTCTACCCGGTACCGGCGAGGACTGTGACGACGGCAACACCCTCGACGGTGATGGCTGTTCGAGTACGTGTCAGGAGGAGGATGGATTCGAGTGCGTGCTCACGCCGATCGAGCTCGAGGATACGCTCGTGATCCCCATCATCTACCGGGACTTCCGCAGCAACGACACCGACGAGCGCTTGCCGACGGACTTCAGTCCGGATTTCAACAATCCCGAGGACGGCAATGGGTCGATTGCCTTCGACATCACCGCCGACTTTCTCGACGCGGAGGGACGCCCCGAACTTTCTGGCGAAAACCTTTACTCGTTCGCCGACCCGAAGAATCAGGGGCCGCCGCACTCAGTCGAGTCGTTCGCGCAGTGGTATCGGACGAGCCCGACGCTCGATCCGACCGGAAACCTCGAGATCGTAGGAGAGCTGGTACTCGGTGAGACAGGCGACAACGTCTATGCGTTCTCGAGCAATGATCCCCCAAGCGACGGGTTCTTCCCACTCGACGATCCGCTTCTGGCTCCGCTTTCCTGGCCCGCAGAGCCGACGTACGGGGAGACGACCTTCGTCCCGAGCAGCCAAACTGAGCTTCGCAACTTTGGATTCACGACGGAGACGCATTACTTCTTCGTCTATCAGGGCGACGAAGTGCTCTCGTTCAGCGGGGATGACGACCTCTGGGTCTTCGTGGATGGGTTCCTCTGTCTCGACGTCGGAGGTCTCCACCCCGGTCAGACGGATGTCATGAACTTTGCCGACCCGACGCAGGCGAACAGCGCTAAGCAGGATGGAATCGTAGCGGCCTGCAAAGCGCGTCTCACCGAGGGTGGGATCTACGAGGTCGCGATCTTCCACGCGGAGCGGCACACCGGGGCATCCAATTTCAGTCTGACACTCGATGGCTTCGTGACGGAGCGTTCCGCGTGCGACTTCGAGTGCGGCGATGGTGTCGTCACCCGGTTCGAGTTTTGTGACGACGGTGCCGGACAGAACACGGGCGATGTCGACTATGGGCGCTGTCTCCCTGATTGTACGGCGCTCGGCCCGCATTGCGGGGATGGCAACGTCGACGAGGAGTTTGAAGAGTGTGACGACGGCGACAACCTCGGCGCGTACAACGGCTGCAACCCGGACTGTACGGCCGGGCCTAGCTGTGGAGACGGAATCCGTCAGCCGAGTTTCGGGGAAGGGTGTGATGCCGGCGACGACAACGGCGCCCCGGGCTCTGGATGCAGCGAGGCCTGCGAGGTCATCGTTCAGTAGACGCGGCGTAGACTAGCGCCTCGTTGCACCTCGATAGGTCAAAGATCGCTTTACTGCGGGCCGGAGATTCGCGATGGTGAAGGCTTCCCGCAGATGCGGAATGTCTTCGTCGTGTCCCATGAACAGCACGCTGTCTTCCTCGGAAAAGCGGAAATGCTTGTCCGGATTCCGAACGACGTTTCCCCCGGTCTGGCGCACCGCGATGACTAGGAAGCCTCCGTCGCCGCTGCTCTCGAGGGCCCCCACGGTACGGCCGATCAAGGACGAGTTGGCGTCGACTTCGAACTGCTCGATCTGAAGCCCCAGCGCGCGAAGCTCCTGTTCGAGACCAGACAGGTCTTGGTCGGAGAAGAAGTCGACCATCGCTGGACGCAGCAACATTTGCGCGGCCCGTTCTCCTGAGAGTGACGACGGTAGCACCACCTTGTCGGCACCTGCCTGCATCATCTTCGAGTCGGATTCCGGATTTTCGGCGCGTGCGATGATCCGCAGAGACGGGTTCAAGTTGCGTGCGGTCAAGGTAATGAACACATTGAGGGCGTCGTCTGGAAGCACCGTCGCGAGGGCGCGTGCCCGTTCCACGCCAGCTCCTCTCAAGACGTCGTCCAACGTGGCGTCTCCTACCAACGCGAAGGCGCCGTCGTCAGCCGCGGCGGCGACCCGCTCTGGGTCGTTGTCGACCAGCACCACCGTAGCCCCGCCTTCCTTGAGGTCGGAGGCCAGCACGCGGCCAATTCGGCCTAACCCGCAGACGATGATATGCCCCTCGAGATCTTCGATCGTTTTCTTCATCTTTCGGTCTCCCAAGAGGCGATTCAGCTCCCCTTCTGCAATCAGCTGGAAGAAGCCTCCCAGGATGTAGATGAGTGACGAACAGCCGAGGACGATCACACCCACGGTGAACCATCGAACCGTCCCGACCACCGGTTGGACCTCTCCGTACCCGACGCTGAAGATCGTGATCGCGACCATGTAGACGGCGTCGGAGAAGGTCCAGCCCGCGATCATGTAGCCGCCCGTCGAAGCGACACAGACGAGCCCCAGAAAGAGGAACCCCTGCGCGATCCGCAGGTGGGCTGGGTTGAGTCCGGCGGGCATCGCTGGGGAGTGTAGAGGCCAAGGCCCCTCCGCGAGCGCGTTCGTCGGGTTTGCGGGTGGCTTTTAACCGTACGGAAATGCCCTGGCTACGTGGGGTTCACATTCGGACGAAATGAGTCGATCACTCGCGCTTGCCTTCTTGCGCGGCGATCCGGGCTCGCAGGTCGTCCTCTTTGGTGCGGGATCGTGACATGCGCACGGGACTCTCACGGGGGCTGTGAAGCAGCCGCCAACCGACGGTCGCCGGCGTGCTCACGGACTTCCAGATTTCGACGTCTACCCCTTCCCGTCTCAGATCCGCCATGAAATACGCGTCGAACTCTCGATACGGGTGACGGGAGGCCAGCGCGATCCGCTCCTCTTCTGCGACCTCGGCGATCGGCGCGAGGAAAACCCAGCCGTCGACGCCCTGGCGGTTGTCGATCCGTTCGCGCGGCCGCGGTGACCAACGGTACGTCGCCCGGTCGAGCGTGATGTCGAAGCGTGGCTCGAGTCGCCTAGACTTGAACCCGGGGTGGAGCTGTACGCCCGTCGCCCGGTCGGTCCGTTCGCGTACGAGTTCGGCCAGTCGAAGCTCGGGGCGTCCAGAATCGTACGTGTCGATCGCGCCGCGCACAGGGGTGAAGAACCACATCGACCCGCCCACATGTCGACCCTCTGCAACCATGGCACCGTCTCGCACCGCGAGGGGGATCAGGACACATGCTGCGATCGCCACGGCCGCGATCCGAGTCGCGGCCGTGCCACCCAGGGCTCGAGCGGTCGCCAGAATCGAAACCGAGACCGTGATCGCAACGTACGGAAGCGCGGGCCAAGCCCAATAGGAGTGGACGACTGCGCTCCATCGAAATGTTCCGTAGTGCACGAGAGCGGCGAACAAGAAGGCGATGGGAATGACGTCACGTGGGCGTCCCACGCCGCGCAACGTTCGCAGCCCTGAGATGAGGAGCCAACCGGCGGCAACCGACAGCAAAGGCCAAGTGAACATCAGTGGCGGCACCACCAAGAGGTGTGTGCGAAACCTCGTTCCCGAGAGGGCGCGTCGAGCGTTGAAGGTGCTGGTGAGCTCGTCCAGGCTTCCGGTAGACTCATAGACGAGTGCGAGGTGAACCAGGAATAGACTTGCCACCCAGACGCAGAACGCGACGAGTCGCCACGAGAATTGGTGTTGCTCCCGCCATTCCCGGAGGGCCCAATGAACTGCGATTGCGAAGGCCACATAGTAGGCAGGCCAGTCCCAAGCCGCGCCCATCGCGATCGCCCCAAGGAACGCGGCGAACGTACCGCGGCGCCAACCCCGGTCATCGTCGGAGCTGACGTAGAGGGCGAGCGCGACCAGCCCCCAGAACAGAAAACCCGCCGAGTGGTTCGCCATGTTCATGTAGATCGCGTTGATCGGCAGCGCGACGTAGATTGCGGCCGCAAGCACCGCTTCAGAGTCGCCCCAGAACCGACGGACGACGAAGAACAAGGCGCACACCACGGCGATACTCCAGAAGGCAGCCACGCCTCTGACCGTGGCCTCGTGGTCGCCGAGGAGCCGCGTCGCCGCGACGAGATGCAAGTGCAGCCCGAGTGGGGCGTGGGTGTAGAGCGCTTCTTCCTTCGGGGGAACGTTGTCCGTTCCGTACTGGAGAGGGAAGAGCGTCCCCCACCGGAGCGTGTTGCGCGCACCGTTCTGGTAGGCTGCACCGTTCCAGCCGTTGTGGCCGCGCGTCCACTGATCTGCCACGCCCCACAGGCCCAGGAAGACCTGCGCCCCAAGGACCAATGCGAAGGCCGCGTAGACGAGCCATGTCGATCCAGGGGATTCCCGGGCCATCTGCGGGAGTATGGCCGGTCAGGATGAGGGCGTCAGCTTTCGAGAAGGCGGCGTGCGACGACGTGCGCTTGGATCTCGTTTGCACCTTCGAAGATGCTGAGCACTCGCGAATCGACGAGCAAACGGGAGGCCGTGTACTCCTCGGCGTATCCGTTGCCTCCGTGCACTTGGACGTTGGCGTCTGCCGACTCCCACGCGGCCCGCGTGGCGAGGAGCTTGGCCATTCCCGCCTGGAGGTCACACCGCTTCTCTTGGTCTTTCTCGCGCGCACTGAAATAGGTCAGCTGGCGGGCAGCCTCGATGCGCACGATCATCCGACCGATCTTTCTTGCGACTCGCGGAAACTGGAAGATCGGTCCGCCGAACTGCTCCCGTTCATTCGCGTACAAGATCGCGTCTTCGAGGGCGGCCTGCGCAACGCCGACGCCACGCGCGGCGGTCTGAATGCGCGCGCTCTCGAACGTACGCATGAGCTGCTTGAAGCCCGCTCCTTCTTCGCCGCCGAGCAGCGAGCCGGCCGGGAGTTGGAAGTTGTCGAAGCTCAGCTCGTACTCTTTCATGCCGCGGTACCCCAGCACCTTGATCTCGGTGCCGGTGAGTCCCTGATCGACAAACTCGGGCTCCCCATCGTCGCCGGTGAGGCGTGTCTTCTCGGCGAGGAACATCGAGAGCCCTCGGTAGCCGGGCTCGGTGGGGTTGGTGCGCGCCAGGAGCGTCATGAGATCGGCACGAACCGCGTGGGTGATCCAAGTCTTGGCTCCGCTGACGACGTAGCTGCCGTCGTCCTGCTTGACGGCACGTGTGCCGAGGTGGGCGAGATCGGATCCGGTATTCGGCTCCGTGAACACGGCGGTTGAGAGCACCTCGCCCGCGGCAATCCGCGGAAGCCAGTTCTTCTTCTGTTCCTCGGTGCCGCCGCCGAGAATCAGCTCCGCGGCGATCTCCGCGCGCGTTCCTAGGGACCCCACGCCGATGTAGCCGCGGGACAGTTCTTCGGTCACGACGCACATCGCGACTTTGGTCATCCCGAGGCCGCCGTATTGCTCGGGAATCGTCAGGCCGAACACGCCGAGCTCGCTCATTTGCTCCACGATCTCCATGGGGATCAGCACATCCTGGCGGTGGATGTCCTGCGCCTTGGGGATCACTTCAGCGTCCACGAACTTGTGAAACTGCGACCGGATCTCGTCGAGCATCGGATCGCCCATGCCCGGGTTGGGATACCCGTCGTCACGCGCCTTGGCCGCAAGCTCTAGGTACACCTGGCCATTGGCGTGCTCGTTCGAGAACGCAACGATGGCCGGTGCACGGAGGGTTTCCATCAGGTCCGCCTCGGTGACGCCGAGTTCGCCCAGACCCACGTTCTCACAAGGGCCAAGATCGATCCCGCCTACCAACGTGCGCGCGACTTCACCGACGTACGCACGCGCGACCTTTTCCGCGTACTCGTCTCCCACGCGCTCTGCCCAAAGCGCGAGCTGCCTGCACGCCTCGAGTTCCGTGGCCAAGTACGCGAGCCCATGCGCGCCCAACTGTGCGTCGTTCAGCTTGCTTCCGCTGATCCGATCGCCGTCGGCGACTTTGCCTTTGATGTTTGCGTGAGCGCGCTGATAGAGCGCCTCGATTGCCTGGATGACTTCCTGCATGGCTTCTCCTAGCCGTTCGCGATCGCTGCGCGGGTCTCCTCGAGATTCTTCAGGCCGGGGCGGGGTGCGCCGACCAAACAAGAGACCGTCCCATGCAACTTGTTCTCGTACATCAATTGGTGCGCCTGCGGGATCTCATCCCATGTGAAGAGGCGCGTCATGACCGGCTTGATCTTGTTCTGGATCACGAGGCGGTTCGCCCGGCCGGCGGAGTCGGCGTCGGCAAAGTGAGAGCCGATGATCTGCTTCTGCCGCATCCAGAGGTGCCGGACGTCGAAGTTGAGATTGTAGCCCGTGGTCGCACCACAAATGACGATTCGCCCAAACTTCGAAGCCAAGAAAACGCTGGCCGGGAACGTCGATTTCCCAACATGCTCGAACACCACCTCCGGGCTCTTGCGCTCTCCGAGAATCTCCCAGATTCGCTTGCCGAACGCCTTCATCGCGGCCCCGTGGGCCTTCTCCTGCTCGGGCGTCATGCCGTCGCTGTACTGGAGGTCGGGAAACTCTTTTCGGTTGATGACGCCGTGCGCACCGAGCTGCATGACGAGCTCGGCTTTGTCGTCGCTCGAGACGACCGCGATCGCGCGTGCGCCTACCGTCTTGCAAAGCTGCACCGCGAATACCCCGAGGCCGCCTCCGGCTCCCCAGATCAGCACGTCTTCGCCGGGTTCGATCTTTGCGCGGTCGATCAACATGCGGTGTGCTGTGTAATAGACGAGGCCGTAGCTGGCGGCTTCTTCCCAGTTCAAGTGGGCCGGTTTCGGGAGGACCTGTTGCGCTTGCACTTTCGTGAACTGCGCGAAGGAGCCGTCGGGCGTCTCGTAACCCCAAATCGTCTGCAAGTCGTCTGCGCCGGGGTTCACGAGATGATTGCAGTGCAGCACCACTTCGTCTCCCACTTTGTACGTGTTCACAGCGGAGCCGACGGCCCACACGACGCCCGAGGCATCGGAGCCCGCGATGTGGAAATCGAGACCGTGCGCCTTGAGGATGTTGACCGGCTCCCCGAGGCCCGCCCAGATGGCGTTGAAGTTGATACCCGCGGCCATGACCTGGACGAGCACTTCGTCCGGGCCGATGTCCCACACAGGCATGGGTTCCTCTTGGAACGATTTCATGGGCTCACCAAACCGTTCCGGGCGGATTACGAACGCATGCATTCGCTCGGGCACGACACCGAGTTCGGGGATCTGGCCAATGGGTAGGATATCTGGGCGTTCACTCATGTTGTCCTCATCAAGTCTGGCGGAGCGTTGCTACATAGTCGCGGCTCAGCTGTTCGCAAAGGCTCAGCGGAGTTGCGCCGTCTTCGAGCGCGCGCCCGATACCAGCGTTCAACTCTGCCAAACCGCCTAGGGTCGCGACGCCGTGGTCGCCATGCCTCCGGGTAAAAAGATCGAGGGCCCACCGGGTTTCCCCGCGCCGTCGCCGGGCGCCCAGGGTCGCTCCGAGGTGCTGGCGATGGGCGTCGAGCGTGTCGAGGAGCTCCTCGATGCCCGTCCCCTCGGTCGCGCTGGTCGCCACGATCGGGGTTTCCCAGTCGGAAAGCTCGCGGCCGCTGGCCCCAGCGGCATGTGCAGTCTGGAGGGCGCCTCGCAGATCGGCGACGGCGCGCCGGGCGAGCTCTTCGTGATCCGCCTTGTTGACGACGAGGATGTCTGGAATTTCCATGATTCCTGCC
>JBATTM010000055.1:0-2490 GCA_049670545.1 Polyangiales bacterium | reverse complement strand
CCATGCGGGCCGAGCTGATACGCGCGCATAACAGTGACTCGGGAATCTCGAAGTCGTGGATGAGCCGAGGTGGGATCGCCCCGCCGCAGGGCTTGATCCTTCCCGCTTTGTCGAGCAGAGCGACGGAGTAGCCGGCCTCGGCCAGCTCGTTGGCGGCAGTGGCGCCAGCGGGGCCCCCGCCGACGATGACAACATCAAACTCTTCGGTGTGGTGGGTCATGTCCTCTGTCTTTCTTAGGCAAGCAGTACTTGCCGAATCGCGAACGCGCTGGCCAGCATGCCGAGCACGTAGAAGGTGGTTCCGGTGGCGTTGTAGAGCGGCGCCTTTTCGCGCGGCTTCCGGATGAGGGTCGGCATCATCGCGACCTGAGCGAGCAACAGGCCCAACACCGTGTAGGCGGCCCAGCTCTGATCGATCAAGACCATCATCCGGATCACCAATACTTGCGGAACCACCATCACGACGCAGGCGAACCCGGCCGCGTTCGCCACCCCGAGCTGCACCGGCAGCGTGCGAACGCCGAGCTTGATGTCGCCCTCGACGGCCTTGAAGTCGTTCAGAACCATGATGCCGAAGGCGCCTGCACTATAGAGAAGCGCGAGCCAGGTAATGCGCGCGTCGGGCAGCTGGTAGGTGAGAGCAGCGGCGCCGGTGAACCACGGGAGCCCCTCGTAGGAGAGGCCGGCCGCTGAGTTGCCAAGCCAGCCGTTGAGCTTCAGCCGAAACGGTGGAGCGCTGTAGGCCCAGGCGATTGCGAGGCCAAGTGCAGTGGCCAGCGCGACCCAAGGGCCGAGCGCATAGCCCACGATCATGGAAAGCACCGACCAACCGATCGCGATCCACAGGCCCCAACGGCCGGGGATTCGGCCCGACGGGATCGGCCGATCGGGCTCATTGATCGCGTCGACGTGCCGGTCGAACCAATCGTTGGCGGCCTGACTCGTCCCGCACGCGAGCGGGCCAGCCAGCAAAATGGTGCCCAAAATGGTGGCCCAGTGCTCCCTAAAGGGCACTCCTGCCGACACGACCCCACATCCCAGCGCCCACATCGGTGCGAACCAGGTGATGGGCTTCAGCAGCTCCAGCACGGCCCGGGGCTCCGGAAAGGTTCGGGCTATGCTTCTGTTTTTATTGGGCTTTGTTTGGGCTGTGCCCACGCTGTCGACCGCATTCATGTCTTCGTCAGTAGGTTTAACATCCGAAGCGGCGGGCGTAAAGTCAGATTGACGTCAAGTTGGCTTGACACCCGACCTCGACGTGAGCGAAGCTCCCTCCATGCTGGAGCCGGTAAAGTCCGTCTTCGACGGCGAGAGCACCCTTTCGGGGCCCCTGGCCACCCCGATCCGCCGTCCCCTCTACACCCCTGAACAGCGACTTCGCCGGGACGAAACGAAGTGGACGCTCGTTCAGGGGATTCTCGCGCCGCTGCAGTTCGTCGTGTTCGGCGTCAGCTTGTGGCTGGTGGTTCGAGCCCTGATGACCGGGGCCGGTGCTGACCTCGCGGCGGCCTCGGTCGTCGTAAAGACGCTCATTCTCTACACCATCATGGTGACCGGCGCGATCTGGGAAAAGCGCGTCTTTGGGTGCTACCTCTTCGCTGAGGCGTTCTACTGGGAAGACGTGTTCAGCATGCTGGTGCTGGCACTGCACACTGCGTATCTGGTGGCGCTTTTCACCGACTCGCTCGGTGTGCGCGGTCAGCTCTTTCTCGCGCTCGCGGCGTACGCGACCTACGTCGTCAACGCCGGTCAGTTCATCCTGAAGCTTCGCGCCGCGCGCCTTGATGGCAAGCGCTCTCAGAAAGGGCATGCGTGACCGCTACGCTACCCACCGTGTCGGCCAGCTCCCCCGCCCTTCACGTGCTCAAGGAGCGCGGCCAGCGTGAGGTGTTCTGCGGGCTGACGTCGATCGTGTGGCTGCATCGAAAGATGCAGGACGCGTTCTTCTTGGTGGTGGGAAGTCGCACCTGTGCTCACCTGCTGCAGTCGGCGGCCGGCGTCATGATCTTCGCCCAGCCCCGCTTTGCCACGGCGATTCTCGAGGAAAAGGACCTCGCTGGCCTTGCGGACGCCAACGAAGAGATCGACCGCGTGGTGGGTCGGCTCCTGGCACGGCGCCCCGAGATCAAGCAGTTATTCTTGGTTGGTAGCTGCCCGTCAGAGGTCATCAAGCTCGACCTTGCCCGGGCCGCCGCCCGCCTCAGCGATGTGCATTCGAATGTCCGCGTGCGGGCGTTCTCGGGCAGCGGCATCGAGACCACTTTTACTCAGGGCGAGGACTCATGCCTGGCTGCGATGCTGCGCGCGGAGCGACGCGACGCGAACGCGCCCGAATCGCTGCTTGTAGTCGGAACGCTTCCCGATGTGGTCGAGGATCAGTTTGCGCGCATCTTCAAGGCACTCGGGATCACGGTTTCGTTCCTGCCCGCGCGTCGCGATGGGCTGCCCGCCATCGGGCCGACCACGCGCTATCTGCTCGCGCAGCCCTAC
>JBATTM010000054.1:0-6561 GCA_049670545.1 Polyangiales bacterium | reverse complement strand
TCGTTGATGGGCCCAGCGAATAGACCGCCGCGTCGACCACCCCGGCCGTCACGTCGGTGTCGATGAGAACCAGGAGCAACGTCTCGTTGGGTTCGACGCGCACTTGGACCGGGCCTTGGTCGATCATTGCCGACGGAGCCACCCCATCGAAACGGAGATTGTACATGCCTGCCGCCAAGTCGAAGGGCGCACTCTGGCTTCCGAACGCGAGGTCAGTCACGAGCACGTCTTCGGTGTCGGCATCGACGACGCTCACGGTGCGCCACACGTCGTCATCGGCGCCGTGGACCACAACGACACTCCCACCGTCAAAGAGGGGACCTCTCGGATCTTCTTGGGCAACCAGAACGCTCAGCCCACTGGTCTCATCGACGTCTCGGTACGCGACGAGCGTGTACTGGAGGTTCACGTCGACCCGCGGCGCAACCATCGCCAACGGGGCCCCCGCCACCCCGACCGGCGTGACATCGACGAAATAGAGATCGGGATCTAAGGTCGCGTAGTCGCTCGCCCGGGCGAAGGCGATTCGCTCGAACGACCCTTGGTCGAGGATGGTGAAATCAAGCTCGGTGTCGGCGATCCCCGGAACTTCCGGTGCAAAGTGGGCCACGCGAAGCATGGCCGGCAGGAGTCCCACGCTGCTATCTTCGCAGGAAGCGCCAAGCAGGGTCATCGACCATACGACTACGGCCCAGCTCGGAACGCCAACGCGATTCATTCGGGTTTCTCTCCCCGTTTCAGCGCGCGTTCCCGCCCGGCTGGGGTGCTTCGCTGTCCAACGCGTCTTCTCGAATCGCACGGAGCTTGGCGACCAACTCGGCCTGCGTCTTGACGCCGAGCTTCCTCATCGCACTCCTCAGCGCATTGCTCGCCGTCGGCCTCGAGATCCCGAGGCGGTATGCGATCAGCTTGTGGCTCTCCCCAAGCACAGCGTGGGCCACCACCTGACTCTCGCGCTGGGTCAACCCTCTCGGATCGGGCACGGTCGGTGCATTCGGAATTGCGAGAATGTAGCGGCGCTCATCGGTGTCAAACCATTCGACCATCGACCATTGCCCGCGAAGCAGCGCCCACCATATCTCGAGAGCTTCGTCTGGGTCGTCCCTACGCAGGCGCCCCCGAGCACGGTCGATGCGAACGGCTGCCTCGCGCATGGCGTCGAGCGAGCGTTGGTTCTGGGCGCCGTTCATCGCCTGGTCGACGCGGAACGTGTTGGCGTCGATCACCGCGTCGACTTCACAGGGCAGCCCCTCGGACTCGCTTCCAGCAACGGGAGCCGAATCGGCGAGCACGCCTCGCAAGCGAAGCCCTGCGCTCATGTGGGCCGCCAGCATCTGCCACCGGTTCCGTTCAGCGTCACTCAACGCAATCGTATCGGGCACGGGGGCGACAACGTGCACGACGCGCCCATTCGGGTCCATTGCGGTCACGCCGATTCCGTCCCGCGCGTAGTCGATGTGCCGTCGCCAGGCCTCCAAGAAGCGTGGCTCCTGTGCGTTCACCTCCGAGAGGACCCCGATCCCGGGGTGAATCTGCCGAATGATGCTCTCACGCGGGAGCTCGGACATCGCACGCATGAGGCGGGCAGGAAAATCGGAAGGCCCAGTGGCGACGTGCATTGCCTCCGGCATGATGGGACTGCGGCCGTCCGGTTGTGTGCCGACGAGACCGGTCACCCCGAGGCCGTGGTCGATGAGTGGCACAGTCGCACTCAGCAGCCGGGGGAACCAGTCCGTCTCGGTCGCATGCAGATCATACGCCGCCTCGGTCACCGTAATCGCGGCTTCGGACGATTGCTTCATGGATGCGCAGTCTCAGCAGGGAAGCCGTGCTCCCCCTGTGGGAGGATAGAGAGCCCGGCGAGGCAAGGATGCACTCGCCCGGAAGAAAATTCCATACGTAATAGGTTCAGCGGGCGAGGGCGTCCGAACTCGACGTGTCGATACGGGAAGTTGTAGAATCGCGGCGGATGGCCGTTGGAGTGATTGACGACCCGTGGCCCCGGCTTCGTGAGGTCGTGGCGGCCGCGATGACCGGGCTGCAGGACGGCCGCTTCATCGAAGCCACCCTTGACGCGCTCTGCGTGCAGCTTGGTGCCGCGTCGGCGTGGAGCACGCTCGAGACCAAGGGTGGTGGGCCGATGCATCGCTCTCGTACGGCGAGCTTTCGAGGGGTATCCCCGGCGACCTTGGCGCTGCACGTGGCGGATGTCCTGAATCAGGTGCAAACGCGCCTGGAAGCCGTCTCGGGCGCCGCGGAGTACGCGCCCAAGGGATCGTACATCGCGGTCCCGCTGTGGTCGCGGCCTACCGGTTCGGCCAAGGGGAGGAGCCTCGTCGGGGCCCTCTATCTCGAGTTCGCCAACGACCAAGGCACGCGGCCCGTCAGCGTCGAGTTCGCGCAAAGCGTGGGCGCGTTGCTCGGCGGGATGATCGCGCAGCAAAGCCTGATCGAGGCAACGCGAGAAGACTTGCGCGTCGAACGGGCGGTCGACCACGGGGCAGAGCACCTCGATTTCGACGCACTCCTGGGACCTGAAAGCATGCACGCGATCGCCGACGAACTGCGGGGTGCGATCAAGAGCCAGTCGTCGATCGTGTTTCTCGGGGAGTCGGGAACCGGCAAGACACAACTGGCCACCGCGTTCGCGCGCGCGAGTCACCAAGAGCCCATCGTGCGCGCCACGCTCGGCATGGCTGACGACCTCAACACGATTACCTCCGAGCTCTTCGGGCACGAGCGCGGCGCGTTTTCGGGCGCGGTCTCGAAACGAAAGGGCTTGGTCGAGTATGCCAACGGAGGGACGCTCATTCTCGACGAGGTGTTGAACCTGCCGGGCCACGCACAACAGCTGCTTCTCGATTTCACTCAGTTTGGCTGGTACCGCCCCCTCGGGTATCAAGCGCGCGATCCGAAGACAGCCACCGTGCGCCTCATCTCGGTGACCAACGGCGACATGCAGAAAGCCATCGCTGAAGGGCGTTTTCGAGAAGACCTCTATTACCGCCTTGCGGTCGTGCCGATCACGCTTCCGCCATTGCGGGAGCGGCGTTGGGACATTCCGCAGATCGCCGTGCGGTATTTGGCGCGCACCGACGTGCAGGCCAATTGGGAACTCGACGGGGACGCGATCGACAAGCTCACGTCCGCCGACTTGCCGTGGTCGGGAAACATCCGCGAGCTCGAAGCCGTCCTCGAGCGCGCACGAAACCGTGCCCGGAGCCAAGACGCGGACGGGACGTGCATCGAAGGACATCATCTCGACCTCGCGCCCGCCCGCGCTTCTGCTGAAACGCCCGAACCATCCCGTTCGTCGGGGCGGATGCACAACCCGACACACGAGGCCATCCGAGCCAAGTGGAATGATTTGGACGCGCGCCGCGCGAGCGTCGACGACTTCGAGCGGGAAACGATCGAAGCTGCGCTTGCCGCGTGTGACGGCACCATCGCGAGAGCGGCCCGCTTGTTGTCGGTCCCGCGCACGGGGCTCATCAGCCGGATGGCCAAGCTCGAAATCGACCCCGAGCGATTCAAGGAACCACCGCACTGACACGGGCGCCTCCTTCGTCTTGGGGTTCCCTCGGCACGAGGGCTTCGACGACGACGTGGAGCGCGCCTTCGGGCGGTTCTCCGTAGAGCGGGTTTTGGTCGGAGTCGTATCCTGATGCGAGCCGCATTCGCGCACGCGTCCCGAAAGCGTGCCAGAACACTTTGGCTTGCAACGCACAAAACCGCTCGGCCCAAGGCGCGTACGGACCGATGCCGAACGGCACGAAGCCCTCGAGGTTCGGACGAACGCCGACCCGCTTCCTGTTGAAGCGATCGGGATCAAACGTGTCGGGCGCATGCCAGAAGTTCGGGTCCCGCAATGCCGCCGACAGCCGTACCGCCACCAGCGCCCCTTTCTCGATGTGGAGGCCTCCAACCTCCGTGTCGACGTGTGCGACGCGGAAGAGGGTCGGCATCATCGGGCGGCACCGAAGCGTTTCTGTCCACGCTTGGTCATGACGGGGCATCGTGGCGAGCGCGTCGTAGCTAGGCCGCCCGAGGGTCGTCAGAATCGCCTCGGTCTGCAAGCGCTCCTGCCACACAGGATGAGTGGCGAGCACGTACGCCATTCTGGTGACCCCGTCGGATGCGCCATCGAACGCGTCACTCATGAGTGCTAGGAATGTGCGCACGAGGGCGTCGTCAGCAGAGGAATCTCCGCCCACGGCGCCTTGGCACATCCTGCTCAGAAGATCGGGCGCGTCCGAGACACGCCGCGAGTCCACCTCAGCACGGAATCGTACGAACAACGTTCGGTAGGTGCGACGCGCGCGCCAACCGGTTGGACCAAACCACTGGCGCCGCAACCACGCGCCGTTCCCGGCACGAAGCACACGCGCGGCCCGCGCAAGCCGAAGCGCGTCGGCGGTGTCGGTGACCCCCATGAGTGTGTTCGCCGCGACGCACGCGAAGAGCTCTCGCCCTACCGTGTCGAGCTCGAGGTCGCGTTGTGTCGTCCATGCGGCGACGGCGCGCTCGAACATGGGCGCCGCGGCATCGACGTATCCGCGCAGTGCATCCGAGTCGAAGGCCGGTTGCAAGAAGACAGAGACGTCTTCTTGCGGGCAGCGGCGCGAGAACGCACTCTGCCTTTCGCTCCAGGCGCCGTCGTCGTTCCGCAGGATCCGGCCAGCGAGTGTTGGGTCCGCCACGCACAGCACACGGCGCAACCCAAGCCATCGGCGATAGACACGCTGTGCCGGATCAGGCGGCGATGGTGCATTCGCCGCGCCGCGGCCGGAGCCCGCGTTGAAATCAAGGAGACCGGCCAGGACACCGTCACGCACGAGCGCATGGGACGAATCGGCAACGTCTTGGGGCTTCTGACTTGGGCGGTCAGTGCCGCCCAGAACCCGTAACATTCGTGACCCCGTTCCCGATCGCTTCATTCTCGTTCTCCGTGACGGGTCCTGCCCAATGGCCGGCCTCGGTCCCTTGACCATGCACTTCGCGTGCCGCCCGAAGACGCATCCAATTCGCCGCCTTCGCGAGGCTCGAGGGCCCCCGATGTGACGTGTGCACGTCGTTTCTTGACGACCCCCCGTCGCCATCTGGCCCATCAGCCGTACGCAAACCCAGTGTTTCTCAATGGATTCGCGGTGGCACAACACGTGCTCTTTGTCCCATCCATGGCGACGACGAAGGAGCATGCAGTACAACTGGTCGACGCCGCCTACGACCTCGGTCCGAGTTCACGGCAATGGCTCCGCGGATTGGTCGACAATGGCGGGTGCCTCCTCGACTACGGGCTCGGTTGCGTGGCAGTCATCCGCGACGAAGTGATTCGTAGCGAAGAGCATGGCAGCGCGCTGGTGTACGAGCAGTCCGGCGACGGAGGGTGGGGCGCGTGTGTCGCCAAGATCTCCAACGAGGGTCGGCCAGACGCCGCCGACCCGTCCTGCCGCCTGGGGGCCGCTACCCTTCTCGATCGGCCCGTGCGGAACGACGTGCTCGCATGCATCGCGCAGCGCCTTCAGTGCGCGGACGTGCTCGAGATTTGGGCATGCAACGGGGATGCGTACGGCGTCGCGATCTACGTCCCTTCGGCGACCCCGATTCGACTCACGCCCGGCGACCGAAGGCGCTGGAGGTTGCTGGCCGCCCACATCGAGGTCGGCCATCGGCTTCGTGTCGGTATCGGCCTCGCCGGCCCCGGGGTGTGCCCGGAAACCGAGATGCCTGAACGCATCCGGTCGGTGCGCGCGGCGGCGGCAGAAACCGATCGAGAGACCCCGCCGCACAGTGCGCCCAACCTGGCGGCCATCGCCAGGCAAGCCGTGCTCGATGGGAAGTGGTCGATGGTCGATTGGTTCGACCGAGATGGCCGGCGACTCGTCCTCGTCCGGCCCAATGGCCCGCGCGCATGCGACCCGCGTGCGCTGTCTCCTCGTGAGTACGCGATCGCATCCTATGTGGCGCAGGGCGAATCAGGGAAGGTCGTCGCGAGCCACCTGGGCATCAGCCGGGCGCTCGTTTCCAGCGCGTTGCAATCGGCGATGCGGAAGCTCGGTGTGAGGACCCATGCACAACTGGTTATGCAGATGCGCTGCCTCGGCGAACAGCTTACCGCCAGTTGAACGTGGCCTCGACCGATCAAGGCGTCGATGGAACCGGGGGGCTCGCGTCGGTGAGATCAAAACGAACCGTATCGCGCTGCCCAGGCCGCAAGCGGACCACCCGCGTCTCGGTGGGTGAATCCCGGCCTGCAGCCACACGGTATCGGCCTGGCTTGAGCACGATGTTCTTGAGCGGGGCCGTTCCACGACGCCGGCCGTTGATCCACACCTCGCCCCACGGAAATACCTCGACCGAGAGGCGAGCGGGCGCCACGGCCTTCTCGGCTGGCTCACCGGTCGAGGCTGCCGTGTCCTGCCGCGCGGCGCCCGTTGACTCGTCCGACGCGTCTGGCTTTGTAGGCTTGGCGGCTGGCGGGGTCTCAACCGCGCCCGCAGAAACGGCCCTCGGGGGCTCTCGAGATGGGGTGGCCGTGTCCGCGACCTCTGCCGGCAACAT
>JBATTM010000053.1:0-9077 GCA_049670545.1 Polyangiales bacterium | reverse complement strand
GCGCGCTAGCCGCAGCTGCCTTCGCCGCAGGATCCTTCCGAGTGGTCGCCTTCCTTGGCGCCACTGCAGCTGCCTTCGCCGCAGGATCCTTCCGAGTGGTCGCCTTCCTTGGCGCCACTGCAGCTGCCCTCGCCGCAAGACGCTTCGGCGGCGCCCTCGTGGGCCTTCTCCATCCCGGTGCTGGCTTCGCTTGCCGAGGGGCCGGCGTCGCTCTTGCAGGCCGCGGTCATGCTGAGCGCGGCTGTCGCCATCGCCACTATCGTGTGCTTAAGTGCGGAATTCATGTTCCTTTACCTTCCGCCCGCGGCTGATTCGAGCGGGCTTTCCTGAGGGTTACGCGGCGAGCCAGGAAATGTTTCGCCCGAGCGCCAGGTTCGAGCGAACCTATGACTTCCGATCGTCGGTAGCCGTTGCGCGTTTTTCGCCGCCGACGGTCGGGCCCGTGAACACGCCGGTCCGCGGCACGGTGCTTCCGAGCAGCGCGCGGAAGAAAATGGGAAACTCGAAGATGACGGTGAGCGACGCCAAGATCAGGGCGCCGCGCAGCGCGACACGGCTGGCCAGTAGCTCCTGCGGCATCCCCAACCAGAAGACGAGTACGTACACGGCGGTCGCAGCGAAGCCGCCGAGAGACATGATGATGAACTGCCGCTTGGTATTCTGCTTCTCGTCGTATGCGAACAGGAAGGGCGACAGGACGCGTTGGGCGGGCGTGTACACGCTGTCGGTCACCCGCGCCGCAACGAGGTGTCCCCACTCGTGAAAATTGTACGCGCAAATCGCTGCGCCGACGCCGGCACTCACCGCAACGATCGTGCCGAGGGTCGTGTCAACCCCGAGGCGAACGGTCGTGGCCCACAGCCCGGCGGTGGCCAGGAGTATCGTGACGTCTCGAATCACGAAATTGCGGAACATAGAACCCGTTCTAGGCGACGGCGCCGACGCGTTCAAGGCTGGAGGCGTCCTGGTGGATTCTTGCGGCGATTCGCTGCAAGCTATGCGCACTGCTGGAGGCGTGATGACTGAGCGAGCCCAATCATTCGAAGAGTTTTGGCCGTACTACGTCGGCGCCCACCGCACCCGTGGCTGTCGTGCACTGCACTACGTCGGCACGAGCCTCGGCCTCGCGTGCCTCGTGGCTGCGCTGGGCACGGGGCAGCTGTGGCTCTTGCTCGCGTTTCCGATCTTCGGATACGGATTCGCGTGGGTTGGCCACTACGGGGTCGAGAAAAACCGTCCCGCCACGTTCGACTACTGGTGGTGGTCGCTTCGCGGCGACTTCAAGATGCTCGCGTATGGGCTGACCGGGCGCATGGCGAACGAAGTGACCCGTCTCTATGGCAGCCCCACGCCGGCCGCCGATGCGCCTCGACTCGCGGTTCGGTAGCTCCGGGCTGCATGCTGGTAGCCCTCAGGTGTGCTTGGCGAGCTCGCGGCCGATGATGATTCGCTGCACGTCGGACGTCCCTTCGTAGATCTGCGCCACGCGAACATCGCGATAGATTTTCTCCACGGGAAGCTCGCGTGAGTACCCGTACCCTCCGAAGATCTGAATCGCGTCGGAACAAACGCGCTCCGCCGCTTCCGACGCGAAGAGCTTGGCCATGCACGCTTCCTTGAGACACGGGCGGCCGGCGTCGCGAAGCCGGGCTGCCTCGAGGAGCATGGTGGTTGATGCATGGACTTGCGTGGCCATATCCGCGAGCCGAAACGAGACGGCTTGATGCTCGATGATGGCGCTGCCGAAGGCGTTGCGATCCTTGGCGTACGCGAGGGCATGTTCGAGCGCGGCGCGCGCCATGCCGACACACTGCGCGGCGATGCCGATTCGTCCTGCCTCGAGATTGGCAAGCGCGATTCGATAACCCTCGCCCTCGTCCCCGATTCGGTGACTCGCAGGGACGCGCACCGAGTCGAACACCAGCTGCGCGGTGTCTGACGCTTCCTGCCCCATCTTGTGTTCGAGCGACGACACGCTCATCCCCGGCGTCTCTGCCGGGACCAAGAACGCCGAAATGCCGCGCTTGCCTGCACTTGGGTCAGTAACCGCGAACACGATCACTGCCCCTGCAATGCGTCCCGAGGTGATGAACTGTTTGGTTCCGGTGATCTCGTACGTGTCGCCCGTTTTCTCGGCACGCGTCGCGAGGTTCGCAGCATCGGAGCCAGCTTGGGGCTCGGTCAGCGCGAACGCTCCGAGCATTTCCCCGGCGGCGAGGGGGCGTAGGTATTGCTCCTTGAGGGCGTCTGTCCCGCGAGAGTCGAGAATCGCGCACACCGGTGCATTGTTGACGCTCATCATCGTCGAGACGGCACCGTCTCCCGCCGCCACCTCGATCAGCGCGAGGGCGTACGAGACGTAGTCGAGCCCAGCACCTCCCCAACGTTCGGGGACTGTCATCCCCATGAAACCGAGCTCCCCGAGCTCTCGAAGGACTTCGGGATCGACCGCCTGGTCGCGTTCCCACGCGCGGCTGTGTGGGGCCAGCCGTGTCGCGGCGAACCGTGCGGCAGAATCGCGTATCAGCTCTTGCTGTTCGGTGAGAATCATGCGGTATTGTGGGATAGACCAGCCCGCCCCCGCGCGCCATCGCACGAGTCGTGCGAAACGAAATCGCCGCTGCCGCGTATCCACAAGAACCTTAGCCGTCAGGACCAAGCTTAGATGACCCGTTTCTCTCTTCTTTTTCTCAGTAGCGTCATGGGGGCGGTCGGCTGTGGGGACTCTTCCGAAGCCCCATCCGACGCAACCGGCGAGGCGCTCTATCTCGAGCCTCACGAGGATGCGAGAACGACGTTCGCGTGCGCGACCTGCCATGCACTGAGTGAGCCCGCTCCCGATGGGTTTCGCAGGCCGGGGCATCCGATTGGCGACGCATCGCTGCGCACCACCTATAAGAACGGCGAACTGACGAGCTTCTTGGCCG
The DNA here is from genome assembly GCA_049670545.1 of Polyangiales bacterium. Taxonomy (GTDB): domain Bacteria; phylum Myxococcota_A; class Polyangia; order Polyangiales; family Houyiibacteriaceae; genus SG8-38. The sequence continues at coordinate 6,150 of JBATTM010000053.1, read as the reverse complement.
CCGTGAACACGTGTCGCGTGGAGTGGATGGCGGCGCCGGAGTTCGAGAGTGACGACCCACGGTGGTTGGCACTTTCCGAGTATCTTGCGGAGGAGGCCGGAGAAGGAACGGCTCCTGCACTCTCGTTCGAAATCGTCGAGCCACCGCTCGAGCTCGAAGGTGGGGCCCCGATGGCGGGTCAGGATCTGTTCAACGAGTCCTGCGTCGTTTGCCACGGGGTCGACGCCGGCGGTACCGAACGCGCGCCGTCACTCAGCGGCTCGCTGCTCTCGGCCTCGCAGATCGCGACACGCGTGCGCACCAGTGGGGCCACCGACAGCACGGTGTATGATGGGCTCACGGGCGGCCGAATGCCATTCTGGGCGGCCGATCGTTTGAGTGACGACGAGTTGCGCGATGTGATCGCGTTCGTGCTTGGCAATGAGGGAGGCTCTGGAGGGGGCGGCCCGATCGACGGGCTTCGCGAGTGCGAGTCTACCCATCCCAAAATCGGTCAGGTCGCCACGTTCTCTACGTTCGCGCACCAAGTCGCAGGCACGGCGGTCATCGTCGACGACTGCACGATCCGAGTCGACGACTTCGTGTTCGACGGCCAAGGGATCGACGTCCGGTTCTATAGTGGCCTTGGAGGCGACTATCTCAACGGGTTCTCCATGAGCGAGGCCGACATTCGGCGGCCCGAGGGCTACGACGGTTCGGAGGTGGTCTACGCACAACTGCCCGAGGGACGTACGCTCGATGAGCTCGACGGGATCAGCGTTTGGTGCGTTCCCGTGTCCGCCAGTTTTGGCGACGGGTTGTTCCAAGCTCCCTGAGCTACTTCTAGATCGGGCTTCCCCCGATCGCCTTCGTGATCATCGCCCGTTCGGCAGGGAACTCGCTCTTCGCGTCGCCGATTGGGAACGCGCGGCGAATCACGTTCAAGATCCGTGTGGTCGTCATCGGCATCGCGCGATTCGAGATCGCAAAGACGCGCCCCTCCTTCGTCATCACCCGGCGCTTGCGGTCGACCACCCCGTCGAGGATCATCAAGGCCGCCTTCTCGGGAGTCATGATGTCGACCCGCCCTGCGTATTCTTCGGTCGGCGCCATCATTTCCGTCTTGACGAGTGGCAAGTAGACCGACGAGACGTGGACCCCGTGATGGTACATCTCAGACGCCAACGAATCCCCGAACGTGTCGAGTGCAGACTTGCTCGCCTGGTACGCGCCGAAGTACGGGCCTGGGATCAATACGCCCAGGGTGACGACGTGCGAAATGGTCCCCCCGCGTTCTTGAAGCGCGGGCAGGAGGCGGAGCGTGAGGCGAACAGGCGAAAAATAGTTCAGCGCCATCGTTCGCTCATAGTCATGGAAACGATCAACCGCGTCGATTGCAGGCCTTCGAATCGATCGGGCCGCGTTATGGATGAGCACGTCCACGCCTCCGTGGGCCGCCAACACCGTTTCGCCGAGTACGTCGACTTGTTCGAGCGAGGATAGGTCGGTCGGGTACACCTCTGCCTTGCCGCCCGCGTCACGGATCCTGGCCGCCACCTGGTCGAGCGCCTCCTTGCCTCGCGCGACGAGGAGTACCGTCGCCCCGGCCTCCGCCGCGATCCCGGCAGTGGCCGCGCCGATTCCGCGTGAGGCGCCCGTGATCAGCACGGTCTTCCCACCGAGCGCGCTGCGGTAGCGATCGGGCCGAAGGGTGGTGGGATCGAGGTGGTCCTCGTAGTACCGAAACAGCTGTTTCGCGTAGGCCTTGAAGTGAGGGCACGCGATGCCGGAATCGCGAAGGGCATCGCGTGTGTTCGCGTCGTCGAATCGCACCCGCATGTTCATCGCGCCGAGCGCGTTGACTGGGATCCCGAAGTCTTGCAGCAGCGCCGACTGCATCTCCTGTACTGCCGGCAGCATCCCCGCCATCGCGACGGCCTGCTTCGCCGCGGGGAGTCGCGACACGTCGATCGCCGGACCAAGCTCCGGGCCACCAGCGGCCTTGACCAGCGTGGCCATCATCCTGACGAAGCGCTGTGGTTTCGGATCGACGATGTGGAACACGCGCGCCTCTGTGGCTCCGAGTGCGATGTGGGTGATCGCATCGGCCACGAAGTCGACAGGGACGACGTTGAAGCGGCCGCGGACTCGCGGCACAGGCATGCGCACCCAGCGGGGCAGGGTGGTCGCGAGTTTGTGAATCGCGCCGAAGCCATAGTAGATGCCGTCGAGCCGATCCATCTCTCCGGTTTCCGAGTGGCCCACGACGGAACTCGGTCGATAGATGCGGTAGTCGAGCCCGGATTCTCGGACCGCGCGCTCCGATTCGAGCTTGGTTCGATGATAGGGGTGCGGGAGCTGCTGCCCCTCGTCGAACATCTCTTCGGTGTACGTACCTTGGTGATCCCCGGCAACGGCGATGGAGCTCACGTGATGTAGCTGGCCGGTGAAGTCCGCGTCGCGAAGTGCGGAAAGCAATCGCTTCGTGCCTTCGACATTGGTGTCATCGAGCCGCTCCGCCGAAGCGCCGATATCGTAAAGGGCCGCGATGTGAAAGCAGTGATCCGCCTGAGACAGCGCAGCGCGTCCCTCTTGCGTGAGACCCACACCCGGTTGGGTCAGGTCCCCCGCTACGTGACTGAGCGACGCAGTGCTCGCGGTTGCGTGCTCCCGGAGGCGGCGGAGTCGTGGCTCGTGTTGGGCACTCGCCCCAGGCCGGAGCATCAACGTGACCGAAAGCCCTCGATGAAGCAGTCGCTCGACCACGGCGCGACCGACGAGGCCGGTTCCGCCGGTCACGAACGCGCATTGCGTGGATGACATGACGAGAGGATACACTGCCGTTGGGCTGCAGGATGTCCCGCTGCCTCCGAAAATGCTCAGGCGCCGAGCGAACGGAGCAAGAACCGGGCTGCCTCGGACGCGAGGTCGTCGATTTCGGGACGCGGATCAGCGTTCATCCAGTACGCGATCAATCCCTGCACCCCGCCGACCACCATGACCGACCAATACGCGAGGTTGCCCTCGGGGCGATCACCCCCGCTGGCGACTGCTGCTTCGGCGAGCTTCGCGAATCGGTCGGTGAACTCGATCCGTTTGGCGGCGAGCTCCATATCGCCTCGGGGCGTGTCGACTGCCGTGAGTCGTGCGCGGCGCGGGTCGTCGAGGATGTAGTGGAGGTAGACGGAAAGGGCGCTCTGCAGCCGATCGGGGAGCGGCGTTCCATCGGTGGCGATGAGGTCAGCTTGGAGCTTGGAGAATGCCGCGTCGGCAACCTCGAAGAAGGCGGCTGTAAACACTGCGTCCCGCGACCCGAACTCGTCATAGAACGCTCGGATTCCAACTCCTGCCTCGGCGCACAGGGCCTCGATGCTCGTGTCTTCGAAGCCCTTGGTCCCGAACAGCCGAAAGCCAGCCGCGATCAAACGTTCACGTCGCTGCTCCCGGCGGGCGCTCGAGGTCAGGCCACCGTAGAGGCGTTCCTCGGCTTCATCGTTCTGCGTTCGTGCGGAAACTTTGGGGCTCGCCATGAAGAAATTCGAAGAGGCAAGGGACGGGGGGACGTACAGGAACATACCCTAGACCACCCCAGAGTCAAGCGTGGGCCCTCTGTAAGTCATTGAATTGAAAGGTGATAGAGCCTGATATTCGCGCGACTACCAGATTGACTGAATTTGGCGATTTTGATACGACGGATTTCTGGTTTGGGCTCGAGAGCCCGACGAAGACTGACCCCGAGAACGAGAAACGAAAAGACATGGGAAACGCGTCTCGCAGCGCGCCGGCATGGCACCGCTGCATGTTCATCCTGGTGACCCTCGCGGCCTTTGGCTGCTCCGGCTCCGCACAGACCGATGGGACCGGTGGCAACGGAGGCGAACCCGTCACGGTGGCCCCTGCCATTGCCGAGCCTGACGCTGGCCACCCAGGGTTTGCGAGTCCGCAAGTTCAATCGCTCGCGCTGTCGCCGACGGTCCCGGAACTCTACGTCGCGAACACGGCGGCGGACACACTCGACATCATCCACACCGAGACGCGCGAAGTCGTCTACCGGGTGGCCACGGGCATCGACCCCGCGAGCGTTGCAGTACGTCCAGACGGCCGTGAAGTTTGGGTTTCGAACCACGTGTCCGATTCCGTCAGCGTGATCGACGTCGATCCGCAGAGCCCCACGCGCTACCGGTTGATCAGCACGATTCAGGCGTTCGACGAGACCGGCCTCGTCACGGATTTCGACGAGCCGCTCGGGATCGCGTTCGCGAGCAACGACAAAGCGTACGTTGCACTCAGTTCGCGCAACCGAATCGCCGTCGTCGACGTCGCGAACCGTACCGTCACCGATCAGATTCAGGTATATGCGCAGGAGCCGCGGGCACTCACCGTGCGTGATGGTCGCCTGTACGTCGTACCTTTCGAATCGAACAACCAGACCGAACTCTCCGGTTGCCTCGCGCTCGCATCAGGCAGCGATGACTGCACGTTCCCGATCATCGATGTCCTTCTTGCCAACTCGATCGATGCGATCATCACGCGCGGGTTCCCCGCCAACATCATCCGCAATCCCCAACAGCCCGACCGCGACCTCTTCGTGTTCGACACCGCAACCGATGCTCTGGTCGAGGAAGTCACGGGCATTGGGACCCTGCTCTACGGGGTCGCGGTGGATTCCGAGGGTCGTGTGTTCGTCGCGCAGACAGAAGCGCGGAACGACGCAAACGGGCGCTCTGCGAGCGGCGAAGACCTCATCGATCTCGAGAACCGTGCCTTCTTGAATCAGATCGCGCGCCTCGACTGCGGGGATGGCTGCGGAGATCTGTCGTTGATTGAGCTGGAGCCAGAGCTCCCCGCCCAGCCGGCGCCTGGAGAGGCGCTCGCGACACCCTACGGGATTCAGTTGAGCCCCGACGATTCGCTGCTCGTCGGGGTGGCTGCTGGGTCAGCGCGCCTGTTCACCATGGACCCGAGCACCGGTGAGGTGCTCGGTCGGGTCGGAGTTGGCGCCGTGCCGCGGTCGTTGGTTCTCGAAGCGTCCGACGACCAGCTTCGCGCCTGGGTATTGAACGGGGTTGAAGATAGCGTTTCGCTCGTGGACGTGTCGGACCCGTCCTCCCCGACTGAAGTCACTCGCATTGCCCTCGAGGACCCGACCGACCCCCTCATCAAACGAGGTCGCATCGCGTTCAACGACGCGGACGGGTCGACCAGCGGAACGTACTCCTGCGAGAGCTGTCACCCCGATGGGAACACCGATCAGCTCTTGTGGAACCTTGGCGCCATCTGCGTCACCGAGGGCTGCGATCAAACGATCCCACGAACGACGATGCCGATTCGTGGCCTACGGGACACGCTTCCCCTGCACTGGGACGGTGTGCCCGGCGATCCATTCGGAGGCACCTCGGGCGAGCTGGTCGATTCGGGGCAGACCGCCGAGCCGAACTGCACCGACGAACACAGCTGTTTTCGAAATCTCGTCGACGGCGCCATGGGCGGCACGATGTGTGATCTCAACAAATGTCCGACCAACGACGCCGGGCTTGCGGGCGCGTTCGACGAAGCGGATCGCGATGCAATGGCCGAGTTCCTCAAGACGGTGCCGTACCCCCCGGCGCGCTCCCGACAGCTCGATGACCAGCTCTCTGAGATGGCGTTCGATGGGTTTCGCGTCTTCCTGATCGGCGACGACGACGATCACCCTGGCTGCAGCCGTGCGGGACGCTGCCATTCGGCCCCGTTCTGGGCCGGAACGAACACGCCGGGCAGCGGCTACGACGCGCCGACCTTCCGAGGGCTGACCGACCGATGGCTCCTGCTGCCCAACGGCCGCTCGGCGATGTGGGATTTCGTGTCGCTCGAAGGCTTCAACGAAGTGCCTTGGGAGCCCACCAACGGGCCAGACGAGCTGTACTCCTGGGGGCTGACCTTCGGTACGGAGATCCTTCCCATCGCCAATCGGTTGAGCACTGGACGCGGTCCGTTCGAGCTCTTCCAACTCTTCGAAGAGACTTCGACTGGCTTTTCAGGTGCGTTCGGGAGGCAAGCACTGCTCGATGCCAACACCGCAGGAAGTGCGGAGACTGCCGCGCTGCTCGATCGTCTCGAGGCGGGCGCCCAGAGCGGCGTGATCGATCTTCGTGGGAATGGAACGCGGCCCGACGGCGCGCAGGTCGTCCT
>JBATTM010000052.1:0-4391 GCA_049670545.1 Polyangiales bacterium | reverse complement strand
CTTCTCGACATCGGCGACGATCTCGATCGCCATCATGCTGTCGATCCCAAGGTCCGCGAACGGGGTATCCTCGGGGATATCTTCGACTTCCGTCACTTCAATGATGATCTGCCGCAATTCCTCTTTGAGTGCGTCCGACATGCCGCCCGTATATGCTTGGCTTCGTGATCGTGGTCAAGCATTTGAAAACTGGCCGCCCGGCCTGTTTCGAATGTGGTATCCCCGAGAAACTACGGTACCTTGCACCGAGTCGAGCGCGCACCATAGAAGCCCGCGAACGCACATGAGCTGGATTACCGAAAAGGCAGCCGCCGAGTTGGGGCGGGTTCGAGACGCGCAAGAGAAGCAGGTCTATCCTTACTTTCGCGCGTTCGAGTCCGGGGGCCTTCACACGACGATCGATGGCAAACCGATCGTGAACTTCAGCTCCAACGACTACCTTGGCCTGACCAATCATCCCAAGGCCAAAGAGGCGGCGAAAGCCGCGGTCGATCAGTTCTCGTGCGGCCTTGGTTCCTCGCGTGTGCAGGCGACAGCCACGAAGCACCTCGAACTCGAAGAACGACTAGCGAAGTGGTACGGCTTCGAGAGTTGCCTGACGTTCACGACGGGCTACCAAGCGATGGTCGGCACGATCATGTCGTTGGCGGACAAAGACACGACGATCGTCCTCGACAACCTCAGTCATGCCTGCATCCTCGACGGAACGTTCCTCGCTGCGGGTACCCCGATGCGAGCGCCAGAGGTCAGGTTCTTCAATCACAACAGTGCAAAGGCGCTTGATCGCGTGTTGCGCAAACGCGACCGCAAGAACGCGCTGGTCATCATCGAAGGGATCTACTCGCTCGATGGGGACGAGGGGAAAGTAGAAGAATTCATCGAGGTCTGCGCCAAGCACGACAACACGGTAATCATTTGCGACGATGCGCACGGCACCGGGACCCTCGGCAAAGGTGGGCGCGGCATCATCGAGAAATACGGGCTCGAGGGGAAGATCCCGGTCGTCATCAGCACGTTCTCAAAGACGTTCGGCGGCATCGGCGGCATTCTCTTGGGCGATACAGATGTCGTCGACTTCATCAAGCACAACGCGCGATCGTTCCTATTCAGTGCGTCTCTGCCAGTGCCTATCGTTGCGGCAGCAAGCACGATTTTGGACATGCTCGAAGAAGACGGCGAGGCCTTGGTGAAGGAGCTTCATGAGAAGTCCGACTACATGCGTCGTGGTCTCGTGGACATCGGATTCGATCTGGGCGACAGCGACAGCCACATCATGCCGATCATGATTCGCGATGAGATGAAAGCGATGATGATGCACGTGGCATTGCTCGAGAACGGCGTCTTGATGGTCCCGATCATGTACCCGGCGGTGAAGACGGGCGAAGAACGCCTTCGGCTGAACGTGACCCGCGGCCACACCTACGAAGACATCGATCGCGCGCTCGAGCTGCTACGTCAGTACGGCGAGCAGTTTCAACTCACCGAAACCACGCCAGCGGCCGCACAGGGCTGAGTGGCACCGGCGTCAGGTCACTTCTTCGGGAAGTAGAGACTGACCGTATCGGCAATGCATCCGGGACGCTCTTCGCCCTCGATCTCGACAGTCACGCGAATCACCGCCTGGATGCCTCCCTTGGCTTCATCCGCGGAGATTAGTTCGGCACTCCCCCGAATACGGGAGCCAACTTTCACCGGGGCGGGGAACCGGACTTTGTTCGTCCCGTAGTTCACGGCAAACTCGAAGCCCCGAACTTCGGCGATTTGTGGAAGGAAGTAGCTAACTAAGGAGAGGGTCAGGTACCCATGCGCAATCGGTGCACCGAACGGACCTGCCTTCGCCCGTTCGACGTCGACATGGATCCATTGGTGATCGTTGGTCGCGTCCGCGAACTGGTTGACCCGGTCCTGCTCCATGGTCAGCCAGTCGCTGCGGCCGAGGTGCTTGCCCACGGACGCTTGGAGGTCGTGCGGGGTCTCGAAAATCATTGCCATCGGTCGTCTCCCAGGGCGAGGGTAAACGGAGGAAGCCGATGGTGCCAGGATCAACTGGGGCAATCGGGCCGGTTCCGACACGGCCATGTGTCGGACGGCTCGGGGCCGGATCCACTGGGGCAATCGGGACGGGCTCGACGCAATCATGTGTCGGACGGCTCGGCTTGCAGAGGTTGGCCGGTGCACTTGAGGCGTCAGCCAACGCAAGCCTCGCCTCATAGCTCGCGACCAACCCGAGGTGGCTGCTCGTTGACGGGTTGGCACTCGCCATGCCGCCACATGACCGCATCGAACCCGCCCCTATCGAACCCACTACCGTGAGACATACGGCGCGTCGATTGTCGTCTGCGAGACGCGTGGGGAGACGGGGGACGGGCCCTTTTTTCGGGAAGAAGCGTCGCCAGACTGAACCCGTCGAAAAAGGGGACAGTCCCCTTTCTCGACGGGTTAAGTCTGGTGACGCTTCTTCCCGAAAATGGGGACAGTCCCCCGTCTCACGCCGCAAAGCGTACTTCGACGCGCCGTGTGTCCCACGGTAGTGGGTTCGATAGGGACGGGTTCGATGCGGTCATGTGGCGGCATGGCGAGGGCCAACCCGTCAGCAAGCAACCACTTCGGGTTGGTCGCGAGCGATGAGGCGAGGCTTGCGTTGGCAGACGCCTCAAGTGCACCGGCCAACCTCTGCAAGCCGAGCCGTCCGCCACATGGCCGTGTCGAGCCCGTCCCGATTGCCCCAGCTGACCCGGCCCCGAGCCGTCCGCCACATGACTGCGTCGAACCCGTTCCGATTGCCCCATTTGCTGGGACAGTGCTCTTTGGCGAGGGGTTAATTAGTGCCAGCGCGAGTGCCGGTGCTCTGGCGTCCGGGTTCCTACTGCTCTAGATCTCCCGTCCTGTGACGATCCCATTCCACAAGTACGAGGGCCTTGGCAACGACTTCTTGCTCGTCGACAAGAAGGCACTTGGCGGTGTGCCACTCACCGACGAACAGGCCGTTGCTCTTTGCGATCGGCACCGCGGGGTCGGGGCGGATGGTGTTCTCGTGATCGACATGACGTCACCCTCGATGGCGGTGATCAACGCTGACGGGTCCGTGCCTGAGATGTGCGGTAACGGGATTCGGTGTGTCGCCCTTCACCTCGCCCGCTCGAGCGGTGCAACACACCTGATGCTCGACATCGACACAGTGGCGGGCTCCCAGTCCTGCTCGGTGGATGCCGATGGCTCGAAGGGCCTGGTGACTGTTGACATGAGCGGCGCGTCCTTGGCACCCACCGACATCGGGCTCGTGAGCGAGACCCCGTGGCAGGATCAGTCGGTCCGCGTCGGCGACCACACGGTCCGCTTCACGGCTGTGTCGATGGGAAACCCACACGCAGTGACCTTCGACGACGTCGGTGACGCTCGCTTCGAAATCGCCGAAGTACTCCAAGTCGACCCCCGCTTCCCCGATGGCGTCAATGTAGGTTTCGTGTCGGAGCGAGAAGGCAGGGTGATGCGTCTCGACGTATGCGAACGAGGTGCCGGGTGGACGCAAGCGTGCGGAACCGGCGCAGCTGCAGCCGCAGTCGCCGCCGTCGAAACCCAACGTGTCGACCGTGGCGACACCCTCGAAATTCGGCTCCCAGGCGGCACCCTTAGCATCACCCCGCGGGCGCTCGGCGAGCCGGTACAGATGCGCGGCCCGGCGCGATTCGTCTTTGCGGGTGAAGTCTCCCTCTAGCGTCGATTGCAATATCGGCGACCTGAGTTACTTTTGCCCGATGACCCATCTCTTATCTCTTATCGCGTGCACCGCTTTGCTTGCCCTCGCCGTCGGCGGATGTGGCGACGACTCCTCTAGCGACCCGACAGGGGGTGCCGGTGGCGCAGGTGGTGCGGGTGGATCCGGAGGCGTTCCGCCGGACGAGCTTGGCCGCTGCGCAGATTTCGACGACCTCCGCCAACCCTTCTTCGGGGACACGCACGTGCACACGGTGCTGTCGCTCGACGCGAATCTCCAAGGAACGCGGCCTGGGCCCTCCGATGCCTATGCCTTCGCTCAAGGAGAGTCGATCGGCGTGCAACCCTATGACGAAGACGGGAACGCACTCCGCACGGCGACACCCGATCGTCCAATCGACTTCGTGATGCTCAGCGATCACGCAGAGTACCTGGGCACCATCGGCGCGTGCAACGACCCGAACTCGCCCGCGTACGACCGACCCGCCGACTCAGACGCCCGACCCGATGGCCTCGGCTGCATCGAGTATCGCGCAGAACTCGAGGGCGGCGATCTCAATGTGTTCCGGCGCCTCAACGCCCTCACCGCGCTGGCCCCCGAAGACACCCGCTACCCGGCGTTGTGCGGCGATCCCGATGGCGGGGACTGTATCGCAGCGGGCATCGATGTGTGGGGC
>JBATTM010000051.1:0-3875 GCA_049670545.1 Polyangiales bacterium | reverse complement strand
CCTCAAGACTGAGGCCGAGTATGCGATTCGGGCGGAGCTTCCGGGAACGACGAAGAACGACGTGCGCGTGCGGCTGGACGCGGGTGTGTTGACGATCGAGGGAGAGCGTAAGCAAGAGACCAAACAGGAGGAGTCGAAGTACCTTCGCGTCGAGTGTGCGTACGGCTACTTTCTCCGCAGGTTCGTGTTGCCCCCGGACGCGGTCCCGGGTGGCATCTCCGCAGCTCACCGCGATGGGATTCTTCGGGTGACGATTCCGCGCCAAGCTCCGGTGCCGGACGACAAGACGATCCCGATTTCCTAGCTTCCGTCGGTCAGGTTGCGGGCTTCTTCGCGACGATTCGCCAGTTTAGGTCGGCGATTTTCGCCTTCTCTGCGTCGGTCCACGCCTGGCCGCCGCTCTGGAGAAGGTCGAGTGACTCTTCGACCCACGAGGGCATGATGCGAACGGCTTCGAGGGCTCTGATGACCTTTCGGCCCCCGAGGATCAAGTCTCGCTTCTGTTCGCAGATCGGCCAGGCTGGGCCCTTTGACGGGGCTGAAACGACAATCGTGAAACCTGCCCTCTCGAGGGCGGCGCACACGTCGGCTGGGTACATGGATTGCGTGGCAGCGAGCGTCGGCAGAAATGCCTTGTGGAGCGTGACGTGCTCTTCGTCGTCCCAGTCGAAATGCGGCGTCAGTAGATATTCGGAACACGCGTATCGCGCACCAGGCTTCAACACGCGGTACATCTCTCGTGCGTGGTCGTCGAGTTCCTCTTTCTTGAAGAATGGCCACACCGCTTGAAACGAAAAGCATCCGTCGAACGTTTCTGAATCGTAGGCGAGCGGCTCGTGATGGTTACCCACCTTGAAGTACAGCCGATTCGTCATTCCGCATTCGGCGGCCCAGTCGATTGCGTTCTCGATTTGGTTGGGGTCGATGTTGTAGCCGGACACCTGACCGCCCGTCAGCGTGGCGAAGTGGTGGGAGACTCTCCCTCTGCCACAGCCCATGTCCAACAGATGCGATCGTTCGGGTTCGTGTAGGTCTAGTTCTTCTAGTACGTCTTGCTCCACCAAGAGCTGATTCCCGTACAACCCTTGAGACTCGTCGAGTTGGGGCGGGATGTAGAGTTTTTCGAGGTCGAAGACCGAGAGCATGTTGTTGAGGACTTTGTAGTAGTCCGCGACAGCTTTCGTTTCGTCGGCGGTTTCGGTGGGTTCGCCGTCCTGCATTCTCTGCAAGAATTTGAAGCCGTCGATGCAGGCTTGCTTGTCCTCCTCTGAGAGCTCTGCCAATCGTCGGAGCCCGCCAAGGGCTGTCCTGACTCGGTACCAGTTCATCTTGCGGGTCTTTCGGGGCGCACGTGCGCGGTTGTCCACCATCTGAACCGTGTCGATAGCATCGCGGGTACGCAGAACGCCACGCCTTGACGCCGATCGAATTAGAATATATATTCTAATTCATGCCCCGAGCCGCCGCTTTTTCGAGGGATTCGATCGTCGATGCCGCCCGGGTCGTGGCTGCCTCAGGGGGGCCGGGTCGCTTGAGTATCGCGGGGCTCGGCCAAGAGCTCGGGGCGCCGACGGGATCGATCTACCACCGCTTCAAGTCGCGGGATGAGCTTCTCGCGAGCGTGTGGATGGATGCGGTCGAGACGTTTCAAGCGGCATTGTGGGTAAGCGCGGAGACGCATCATGACCCCGGTTCTCTCTCTCGCTCGATCGTGACCTGGTGTCGGGAACACCCCACGCTTGCCAAGATCCTCACCCTCTATCGGCGTGAGGAGTGGCTCGGGCGCCGGGTGTCGAAGGCGACGCGGGCTCGTGCGGCACGGCTCAACGAGCCCGTCGGTCGGTTCCTCGAGGAACGAGCCTCACGCTGGCTGGGCACGGACAGTCCCGAGGCGGTGGCTGCGGTTCAATTGGCGATCGTCCAGGTCCCAACCGCCGCGGTCGAAGACTGGCTTCGACGAGACGCGCCCATTCCCCCCTGGATCGACGCGGCCGTGGACGCTGCCGCGCGTGCGGTTCTCGCGGAGTTCGCCACGTGCCGATAAAGGTTGCCGAGCATTGGTCCGAGATCCGTCGTGTGTTCGCCGCTGCGTTTTCGAGCAGTGCCCACTACGCGATCGCATCAGTCGATGAGTCGGGGTTGCCTCACGTGACACCGATCGGTTCGGTGATGCTTACGAGCCCTTGCTGCGGCGTGTTCCTACAGCTCTTCACGACAGGACTTCCACGGCGAATCGAACACTGTGACGAGGTTGCGATTCTCGCGGTCAACAGCGGGCGTGCGTTCTGGATTCGGTCGCTCATCGCCGGCGGTTTCCCGACGCCTCCCGCGGTTCGTCTCCGTGTGCGAATCACTGGCGAACCGCGCCCGCCGACCGAGGAGGAGGTCGACCGTTTCCGTCGGCGCGTGCGTTTCCTGCGCGCGTTTCGGGGGTACGACTTGATGTGGCGCGAGCCTGGGATGGCCCGCGACTTCGAAGTGCTGCACGCCGATCCGGTCCGACTCGGCAAGATGACCCACGGCCATTGGGCCTGAGTCCCCCAGAATTTCCTCCAACGAGTGTCACGGGTTGCAGGGTGAGTGCCTATCTCGATGAAGCCGCACACGGCTTCCTGAGAAAGGACCCTCGATGAAGAAGCTCAAGACCGTTGTCATTGCCGCCGCTTTCCTTGCGATTCCAGGCATCTTTGCTCTCCCGTATGGTGCTGCCGCGCTCGAATCGTGTGGCTGCGAAGGCCGCGAGTGCGAGGACGCGTGTGAAGGTGGTTGCGAGTGTGACGAGGAGTGTGACTGCGGCACCGAATGCGAATGTGATCGCTGCGAGGTTCAGCAGTAGTATCCGGCGTGCCCGAACCATCCACGCGTGATGAGCTCGATGCCGCGATGGTTCGGTTGGCGGACGGCGATCGGGGAGCGATCGACACGGTGTACCGTGCGCTGTGGCCTGTCGTCGTTCGATACTGCGCTGCATTCGTTGGCGACGAAGCTGAAGCAGAAGACTTGGCGCAGCGTGCGTTGATCAAGATGTTCGAGCAAGCCCATGACTACGATCGAGACAAGCGTGCGAAGACCTGGGCACTGACAATCGCTGCCTGGGAGTGCCGGACCTATCGTCGCAAGCGTCAGCGAACTGCCAAGAACATCGACACGATGACACACACCCAAACCAGAGACTCGTCCCCGAACGTCGAACAGGAGGCATGGAAGCGACAAGCGGTCGATGCGCTCGAAGGAATTGTCGGAAGCATGTCAGAATCCGATCAGCAAGCATTGACCGACTCGTTCGTGAAAGGGTTGTCAGAGCCCTCCCATAGGAAACGAAAGCAACGCGTTCTGGCGAGGCTCCGCAGGCGTTGGAAGGAGATCTACGGTGATGACTGAAACGGCGCGCCTGAGAGAAGCGCATCGCGCATTCGCCCGCGGTCGCGTGAGATTTTCGCTCATCGGCGCGGTGGCCACGGTGGCCTTGACGTTGTTTGGGTGGCTGATGGGGAGCGACGACAAGGCGCTCTGGTTTGGTGCGGTGCTGATGGTAATCGCGACGGGGAGCCTGTACGTCGGGCGTTCGGCGGGTCGGGCGGTGCTGCCCGCCTTCGCGATTGGTCTCATTCCGTTCTCCGCGTTGCTGGTCGTCCAAACGGTGAGTGGGCACGGCTGCCACACCGGGGGGTGTGCATCGCTATGCCTCCCGACGTGCGTCTTGTCAGGGCTTGCCGCAGGGGGCCTACTCGCTTTTGTCGCGGTTCGGGTACGCGCGGGGCTCGGCTTCCTGGGGGTCGCCGCTGCGATGATCTGGCTCGTCGGGACACTTGGCTGCCCGTGTGTCGGCGTGTCCAGCGTCGTTGGCATGGCACTGGGCATCGCCGTCCCTACAC
>JBATTM010000050.1:0-2066 GCA_049670545.1 Polyangiales bacterium | reverse complement strand
CCGCCGCTTCCGGCCGAACCACCTGCGCCGCCGCCGCCACCACCGTCGATGCACGTCACGCGGACCGTCCAGCCGTCCATGCAGTGTTGGAAGCCATCGTCAGACACGGTGATCGTGATGAACTGATCGCCCTCTTCTTCGCAGGTGTACTGCGTGTCTTGCGCGATGGGGTTGTCGAAGCTGCCACCGGTACCGGTCCACAGATACATGATCTCATCGCCGTCGTGGTCCTCGGCTTGCGCCGACACATCGATCTGGCTCCCGATCGAGGTTTGAAGCGGGGACACGATGACTTTGGTGAGCTCTGCGCAGACATTGATCCACGTTTCCACGCGGACGGAACCCGAGTCGGGCTCGGTCTTACACTGAATCATGACGTGCACGTCGGTGACCACACCGACGGCTACGTCGAACATCCCAGAGCCTTCGCACGACGTCTTGCCGTCCGCGGACATGGCGGCAAGCATGATCGTGTACTTCTCGCCGGGCGGGATGCCGAAGATCTCCGCCGACGCGGTCGAACCTGGTGCGCTCGTGTCGATCACCCCGGTCATCGGGTCCATCTCGCCGCCGCTGACAATCCAAGTGACTTCGTCAATCGAACTGCCATTCGCCAGGACGAGGTCGAGGCCAACGGAACCGGAAGGTGCACCGTCGGAGGTGCACCCGGCGACCAAGAGGGCGGCGGCAAGGCTCACGCCTAGCCAGCTCCGGGGACTGCTTGAGAACATCACGCTTCCTTAAGTTGGGTGAGCCCCGGGCCGAAACGGGCGGCCGGCCAAGGACTCGGGGGGAGGCGACGATATCATAGGTGTCCCGGAATCGAGTCGGGTTTCTTCTGCCGCAACCCCAGGGATGTGGGCACTTTGCGCACAATTTGTGTGGGGGGTTACAAGTCTTGTGCTCGCCCCGTCATCGGCACGAATCGGACCGGGATCACGACCCGCGTGCGAAAGCCTCGTTTGGTCCGGGTCATGACCTCGAGGCGTTGTTCTCGATCGCCCACCGGGATGACCAGCCGTCCGCCAACGGCGAGCTGCTTCTTCAGGGGCTCTGGAACCTCGGGCGGGGCGGCGGTCACCAGGATCGCATCGAACGGTGCTGCGGATGCCCAACCCTCGTACCCGTCACCGACCCGCAGGTGGATTCGAGAAGAGTCGAAGCCCAGCGCGCGAAGGGTGACGTTGGCGGTCTTGGCGAGCGGCGCGAGAATCTCGATCGAGAACACTTCGACCCCCATCTCCGCCAGGATCGCAGCCTGGTACCCGGACCCCGTGCCCACCTCGAGCACGCGATCCCCGGGCCCCACCTCGGCCAAGGCGCTCATGAGCGCGACGATGTACGGCTGGCTTATCGTTTGCTGGTGGCCGATCGGCAGCGGTCGATCGTCATACGCACGTGCTTCCTGAGAACGAGGTGCGAAGCGGTGCCGCGGAACCGTTCGCATCGCGCGGAGCACATTTGGATTGCTGATCCCGCGGTTCTCGATCTGGTCGCTCACCATGGCGCCTCGCGCCTGAGAGCGACCCTGGTCGTCAGAGGGCCGTGCCTCGGCGCCCAGTGTGCAGGCCACGAACAGCAGCATGACTCCGAGTACACGCGCCATAATGCGCGGATCGTACCCCTAATTCGCAGTCCTGTCCCTGCACGGGCCGCGGGTGCTAGAAGCGCTTCATGACCGCAAAGATTCTCGTCTACGGATCCTACGGCTACACCGGCGACCTCATCGCGCGCTTCGCGAAGGAGGGAGAGGTCGAGGTCCAACTCTCGGGGCGCAACCCCCACCGCCTTCGCGAGCAGGCGACAAAGTACGACCTTCCGTACATCGCCGCGGACCTCGAAGACCCCTCGTCGATCCGGAACGCACTCGAAGGCGCGGACGTGGTGATCCATTGCGCCGGTCCGTTTTCGCGAACCTATGACGCGATGGCCCGTGCCTGCATGGACACGGGAACACACTACACCGACATCACCGGCGAGGGGGATGTGTTCCAAGGCCTCTGGGCGCTCGATCAAGCCGCTGCGGCGGCCGGAATCATGCTGCTCCCTGGAACAGGCTTCGACAT
>JBATTM010000049.1:0-1683 GCA_049670545.1 Polyangiales bacterium | reverse complement strand
TGTCGACACGGGGCATCGCTCCGTCGAGAGGTCTTCGGCCATCTTCCGAATCGCATCGTCAGTCGCGAAGCTCGTCATCAGGTACACCGGCACGGTCGCCTCGGCGCGTTCCGCTTCGGCCGCGATGTCCCGAAGCTTGAGTTCGAGGAATGACGCCCCATCGAGCACCTCGACGCCGGCCTTCACCACTCCGCCGAAACGGGTCGCCATCCCGCCCGCGAGGATCACGGCTGCGACTTCGCCTCGCTGCATCGCCTGGCGCCCTGTATTCGCCAACTCCTTGCGCAGCTCGCCGCCCATCGGGGGCAGCGCGCGCAGGTCTCCCTCATCAGGAGGCTGTACATCGCCGACGAGACGATTCTGCATGGGGCCCGCCGTACCCTCGCGAAGTCGGGCACGGAGCGCCTCGACGGGAATGTCCTCGAACCCGTACTTTTGAAGAAACGCCTCGCTCGCCGCGTCTAGTGAAGGTGAACTCATCTAAATCGCCCGAACCCAAGCACTTAATGCCCCTTTTGTCGAGGCGGGGTCACGTCCACACACCGTGTGGGCGTGACGAGAGGGCGTTCCACGCGTACACCTTCAAGGAGGCCTCCATGTCTTTTCCAGCTACTCGTTGTGCACTGGTTGCCTCGGTGCTCCTCAGTGCGCTTCCGGTTTCCGTCTTTGCCGATTCCTATTCCGGCTCGGACGGGTATGTTCGGGACACGAACGAAGTACTTGGGACGGACGATCCCGGAACGTACGTCGTCATCGACGAGTCCGAAGGCACGGTAGAGGAAATCGAAGGAGAGCAGGTCATCGTGGTGCAGGAGCCAGAGCCCGCCGCCGCAAGCAACCTCGCTCCACCCGATCCTCAAACGGTCGTGGTCGAGCAGCCCGCTCCTCCCTACGACGGTGCGATCTGGGTCGACGGCTATTGGGCATACGAAGACGGGCAGTACGTGTGGGTCGAGGGACACTACGTGGCCCCGCGGCAAGGCTATGTGTTCGTGCATCCCCGCTGGGACTACTACAGCGACATCTACTACTTCGTGCCCGGCTACTATCGCCCGTGCAGTGTCTGGGTCAGCTTTGGCTACTACCGCCCGTTCTTCTTCTATGGGCCGTACTTCGCCTCCTTCTACTACCGCGCGCCGTTCTATTATCCCCGGTACTATGGTCCTCGTGGTGGGCACGGTCGGTATTACGGGCACCGCGGATTTCGGGGCGGAGCTCGCGCGCCCTACCGGGGTCGCGGGTATCCTACGCGCCGACCTGTGGCGCGGGATGTCGGTAGGCCAGGTCGAGTCGGAAGTCCCCCCTTGCGGGGAACTCCGGGTGCGCGTCCCGTCGCGCGAGGTGCGCGTCCGACCCCAACCGTGCCGAGAACACGCGCGACCCAGGGACGGACCCGTCCGGCGAGCCGAATAATCCCGAGTCCTACGCGAACGGTGAATCGCTCGCCGAGTCCGGCGCCGACCGCAGCGGTGAACCGCACACCGTTGCGCCCAGCGCGAACCAACGTCGTCGCCCGCACCCGTCCCACCGGCACCCGGGCGACGCCAACGACTCGTCCCCAACCGAACGTCAGTCGAACCCGCACCGTGGGTCGGGCGCGCCCCGACTCCCCGCGCACTTCTGTTGTGAGTCGCCCGCCACGCGCCAACACCCCGACGGTCGTTCGAGGACCCACCCCTAGGG
>JBATTM010000048.1:0-1673 GCA_049670545.1 Polyangiales bacterium | reverse complement strand
CCGCCAACCCGCGCTCCGATGCGCGCAGCTGCGTCCCGTCCTCGACAAACCATTGGGCGTAGCGATCGGCAGCCTCGCGCACCACCGATATCGCCTCCCCTGAATCCCGGGCGGCCTCCTCTCGGGTGCGCGACCGACCGTCGCCGAAGACCCTGAGGATGCGGAACGCCCCTTCGTACATGAACGCTACTTGTCGCGGAACACGATCATGCCGTGCGTCAGATCGTACGGCGACAAGGCAACCGTCACGCGGTCGCCAAGAATCACGCGGATCCTGAACTTGCGCATCCGCCCGCACAGCTGGGCACGGACCGTCGCGCCGGACTCGGCGGTGACTTCGAACTGACCACCCGCGTAAACCTGAGACACCACGCCGTTGAGCTTGATGTGATCATCGCGCTTGTCGTCTTGCTCGAAATTACGTTCGAACTTCCTTCTTCTTCCTCTAGGACCTCGTTTCGCCACTCAATCTCCTTCGCCGCAACCTAAGTCTCCGATCGCGAGCTCGCCACTTTGACGGCTGAAAGTATCTATATTGATACAGACCCGTCTTTGGTTTTTGTAGCACCCCCCATGGAAAAGTCAGCCGGAACCCCTCATGGTGCGCAGTCTGTGCTCCAACGACATCCGGATGACAGTTGGGCGCTTGCGGAGCCCCGAGAGGTGAGTTCCCGGATGCATCGCGTCTTGAGGACCCTAATCGACGCGATTATTCCGTCCGCGCCGCGGTCCGCCGACAGCGTGGAGGCCATCGCCCGCCACGCATTGGTGACACTCCAATACATGCCCCGTTCGGCGGCGTTCTCACTGCTCTTCGCCATGCGGATGCTCAACTGGTCGCCCCTGTGGCGCTTGCGCGGGGTCCTCCCACTGACTCGTCTCACCCGGGACGCCGTGCGCGCGCACCTGTCGGCGGTGATGCAAAGCCGTTGGCTCCCGGTGCGGCTACTGATGCACGGCCCGCTTGGCTTGTTCATGTCGACGTACTTCGACCAAGACTACGCCCATCGCGAAATCGGGTATGACCCCGTTCCGTTCGTTCAAGAGCGAATCGAACTCCGGGCGGCCTGGGTCGAAGGTCGAGAGCCCGCAATCGAGGACGAGATTCACCACCTCCCGGTCGTCCGACGATGAGCTACCTGTCGCATCGCGACTACCGCCCCGACGAAACCTACGACGCAGATGTCGTCGTCGTCGGGACCGGCGCAGGCGGGGCGGTCGCGGGCGCCGAGCTCGCGGAAGCAGGCGTCGATGTCCTCTTCGTAGAAGAAGGAGCGCATCACCCGACCTCGAGCCTCAACCCCTACCTCACCGAATCGATCCCGCGCCTCTACCGCGATGCGGGAGGGACGATCATCATTGGGCGGCCGCCGATCCCCTACGCCGAAGGTCGATGCGTGGGCGGCAGCACGTTGGTCAACGGCGGAATGACCTGGCGCCCTCCCGATCGCATCCTCGCCGACTGGGAGCGCCTCACCGGGCAGCCCGACCTCGGGGCGGCCGCGCTCGAACCGCTGTTCGAGCGCGTCGAGTCTCGCATTCACGCCAAGCCGCAACATCCCATCTCGATCGGGGAAGACAGTCGTCTCCTCGAGCGAGGATCGCGGCAACTCGGATGGCACTACGAGCACAACCACCGCGCCCAAGACCGATGCGTGGGTTCCAACCAGTGC
>JBATTM010000047.1:0-5565 GCA_049670545.1 Polyangiales bacterium | reverse complement strand
GTGACAACGGAGCGTCCGGTGAGGGAAGTCCCAACGGATCGGTCAACGAGAACAAGTTTTTCAATGGGTTTCCCGATGAGCTTTCTGAGAACCTCAAATATCTCGACGTGCTCGGCGGCCCGGAGACGTACAACCACTACCCAACCGGGTGGGCTGCCGCCTTCTCAGCACCTTTCAAGATGTTCAAGCGGTACTCTCAGTACGCCGGAGGAACGAACGATCCACTCGTCATCTCCTGGCCGGCGGGGATGCGCGCCCGCGGCGAGCTACGGCATCAGTACCATCACTCGGTCGACATCGTTCCGACGATCCTCGAGGCCGTCGGGCTCGAGATGCCGACCGTCTACAACGGCGTCGAGCAGGTTCCGATGTCCGGTGTGTCGATGGTTTACAGCTTCGACGCGGAGCCGGATGCGCCCACGCAGAAAGAGGTGCAGTACTACACGATGCTCGGCACCCGCGGGATTTGGAAAGATGGGTGGAAAGCAGCTGCGGTCCACGCGCCGATCAGTGGTCGAGGCAACTTCGACCAGGATCAGTGGGAACTCTACAACGTGGCCGAAGACCGCTCCGAGTCGAAGAACCTCGCCGCGGAAGAGCCCGAGAAGCTCCAAGAGATGATCGATGCGTGGTTCGTCGAAGCCAAGAAGAACAAGGTTCTGCCGCTCGATGACCGAACCCCCGTCGAGCTTCTGACCATCGAGCGTCCCGTGGAAGAGCCTGTGCGGGATCGATACGTCTACTACCCGGACACCTCCCCGGTGCCTGAGGCGGTTGCGGTGAACATTCGCGGGCGGTCGTACAAAATCCTCTCGAACATCGAGGTCACGTCGAAGAACCCTTCTGGCGTGATTTTCGCACATGGTTCGCGTTTCGGAGGTCACGCACTCTTCATCAAGAACCGTCGCCTCTTCTACGTCTACAATTTCCTCGGAATCGAGCCGGAGCAGGTGTTCGCTTCCAAGCGTCGGCTCACGCCGGGCAAGTACACGGTCGGCATGGAGTTCATTCGCGAAGGCACCGGCGACAACGGCGAATCGCTCGGTACCACCAAGCTCTACATCAACGACAAGGTCGTGGCCGAGGGCCCCATGAGGACGCAACCGGCGAAGTTCACCTTGTCGGGTGACGGCCTGTGCGTCGGGTACGACAGCGGCGACGCGGTGAGCGGCCTGTACGAGACCCCCGGGACTTTTCGTGGGGGCGAGATCGATTTCGTGGGCGTGACCGTCGAAGGCACGCCCTACATCAACCTCGAGTCCGAGGCTCAGCGTATCCTGATGAGCCAGTAGGGAGCGACGGACGACGTGGCCTGGGTCGCCCGGCGCACACGACCCGTTGATCGGACTAGTCGACGGGCACGAAGTCGTACTCGCCGATTCCCTGCAATACCAGAAAGTTCGCAGACGTTTTCGTAGCTGGGGTCACTCTATGTGGCCGCTGGGGTCTCACGGAAAAGGTCTCGCTCGGATCCAGGATGACCTCCTCGTCTGGGTTGCGAAGTGAGATTCGGAGGCGGCCGGCCAGCACGTAGAACGTGTCTTGGATGTTGGTGTGATAGTGCCAGGGCACCGACTGGCCCGGTGCGAGCTGAAGTTCGTTGATGTGGAATCCAGGGCGCTTCGCGTAGTACTCACGGCGTTCCGCATCGAAAAGCCCGCTCGAGTCTGAATAGCTAGCCACAAGACCTCCGCTTGCACCGAGAGTAGTCGATTTTGGACGTCTCGTCGGCACGGGGTGCGGCACGTCTTCATCGCGAGCGAATTTTCTCCGCTCTTGCGTTGTGTCTTGGAGTACGCTTCGGCCTCGGATGGTGCGAGCAACGCGGCGACAAGAGGCGGAAGCGACGATCGCGACCGTAGAGGCGGCATACGATCTCAGTCCGACGGACCCGGAGTGGTTCCCCCGGTTGCTCGAGGCGAACCTGCCGCTTCTCGATCATGGGCTTGGGGCGGGAGGACTCATCGCGGTCAAAGCGCCGACGCCTGGGCCGCCGACCATTGAAGCGACGCATGTGGTCTCGGGGCCCGACGACTTGATCGCACGCCACGTCGCGTCGATCGCTGCGCTTCCCGTGGAGCAGACGCACGCGCAGACCCAGTCCGGGGTCTTCATCGTCTCTGACCGAACGGCGAACCACCCCGAGATGCTGGATACGTGGCGCACCTTCTTCGATGGGGCGAAAGACGCGATTGGGTTGATGACTGTCGACACCGATGGTCGGGGGATCCACATCCTCGCGCCAACGCCGGAGATCGTGAAGCTGGAACCGGCCGCGCTCGCTCGCTGGGAGATGATGGCGGCGCACGTCGCCTCGGGAGTGCGCCTTCGAAACGCGCTCTTGCGGCAACGGAAACTCGAAACCGACGCCTCCGAGCTTCCCCACGGCGCTGAGGCGATGATCAATCCGTCTGACTTTCGCGTCACCGAGGCGGTGAATGATGCACAGGGCGACGACGCGCTTCAGGCGTTGCGGGAGGCCGCGATTCGCATCGACAAGTCTCGTGCGGATGGTCGCCAAGAAGAGCACACCGATGCGGCGCTCGCGGAGTGGTGGGCGCTCATACGCGGCCGTTGGTCGATCGTCGATTGGTTCGACACGGATGATCGTCGGTACGTTCTTGCGCTTCCGAATCCCCCGATGGTTCCCAACCCACGTGGGCTCACGGAGCAGGAGCAGCAGGTCACGGCGTTTGCGGCGCTCGGAGACAGCCACAAGTTCATCGCCTACCGGCTTGGGCTCTCGCGCTCCCGGGTGAGCCACCTGTTGGCGTCCGGCATGCGGAAGCTCGGTGTGAAGACCCAGGCTCAACTCGTCGAGAAGATGGGTGCGCTCGCGCTCGCCGAGTACCAAAAGCGAACCGGGCAGGGCTAGCGGCGTGCCGGGGGACGTGCCCAGGGAACGGAGCGCTCATTCTGGGCGGAGTGTGATACCTCTTGGGCATGAGCCGACGTGCATGGATGGTCGCAGTCATCGTGGTGATCGTGGGATTGGTCTGGACGGCCGCGAGCTTGGGCGTGTTCAGCACGCCCGCGGATCTCGAGCGGGCTGCGGAATCCCTCGACGCGGGTGTGCTCGACAAGCCCCCCTTTGAACCTGGGTTGCCTGATGGTGGCGTCTCGGACGCTGGGCTTGAGCAGCCGGACGCGGGCGAGCACTCCCTCGCGATCTCAGGCCACGCCAAGGCGTCTCTCCATGACTTTTCGATGAACGACAAGCAGGGTCGAAACGTCTTGAAAGCCAAGATCGTGAAGGGTTCGATGAACCTGAGCACGCTGAAGAAGGGCATCTACGAGATGCGCACGGCCGTGGCCAAAGGGGTGGAGATCACGCTCTACCGTGATGCGTCTGGCCAGGTGTCGATCGTGCACGCATTGCAGGCGTCTCCGTCGGCGGTGCAGCGAGGATTGCACATGCCTCCGGCGAAGAAGGACGGAGAGGATCCGTGGCTCTTGGACATCGGTGCCGTGACGGTCGAAGACGCCACTCTCACGCTGGGTTTCACCGACAAACCGGTCGTCTTCCATATCGACAGCGCAAAAGTCATCGTGCGTCGCGGTGGCGGCGACCCGGGTCCTGTGATCTACCTCGAAGAAGTGCAGGGTGTGATGACCAAGCCCAAACCGCTTCCGAAGCCCGTGAGGATCGCCTGGGCGAACGGGATCGTGCAGCTTGCCGAAGAGCCCCTCGTGCGCTTGGCTGCGCGGGCTTGTGTGGGTGGGGACGAGGTTCGCGTGCGTGCGATCGTCCCGAAGCGAAAGGAGGCGGTCGACCTCACGGTCGATACGCAGGGCTTGGTCGGCGCGCTTGCACGCATGGGGTTGAAGATCGCGGCCCGTAAGAAGAGCGACAAGATGCACTACCAGCATGGTCCGGTGAAGATCGACGGAGGACCTGACTGCAAGGATGCAGAGTTCGCGCCGGATGAGACCGAGCCTGTCGCTGATGGGAAAGAAGCGTCACCGAAGAGGCCCGCGGCCGCGGCGGCCGAGCATCCGAGCGAGCCTCCGGAGCGGACCGAGACCAAACACGAAGAGCGCAAAGAAGAACGCGAGGAGCGCCGCGAAGAGCGCCACGAAAAGCACTAAGCACAGAACCCGCTGCAAGCCGCGTCGGCTGTGTTCGGGGGCATTGTTGCTTTCATTGAACGCGCCCTGGCTCACTCGGTTCGTTCACCAGGACTCGGCGAACGGGCGCAGGTCGAGTTCGAACGTCCACGCATTCTTTGGCTGGGCGTGCAACATGGCATACGCGTCGGCGATGCTCTTGGGGTCGAGGAGGCCGTCGGGGCCTTTCGATGCCGCCATGTCTGGCATGTTGTCGCGGACGCGGGGCACATCGATGATTCCGTCGACGATCACGTGGGCAACATGGATGCCAAGGGGCCCGAGTTCTTTGGCCATGCTCTCAGCGACTGCGCGAAGCCCGTGCTTTCCCGCGGCGAACGCTGCGAACTTGGCGCTGGCTTTCGTGGCAGCGGTGGCGCCCGTAAACAAGATGGTCCCACTGCCGCGAGGCACCATCCGTCGGGCGGCCCCTCGGCCGACCAAGAATCCGCCCAGTGAGGACGTTCGCCACATCAGCTCGAAGTCTTCGCGGGTCGTGTCGAGGATCGAACCCATGGTGAAACCAGCCGCGTTGAACACGGCCACGTGGATAGGCCCCAGGGTATCTGCGGCCTCGCCGAACATCGCCTCGACGGCGTCTTCATCTGAGGCGTCGACCGCGAATGCGCGGGCCGAACCCCCCGCGGCCTTGATTTCGTCGACCAGCGGCGCGAGTGCCTCCTTGTTGCGACGCGCGACCGCGACAGCATAGCCATCACGTGCGAATCGCTTCGCGATCTCTGCCCCCGTGCCGGTGCCCGCGCCCACGATGACTGCACTGCCTTTGGCCATTGATTTCTCCCTCCCGACGTATGCGGCCGCCGTCCGCCTGCGCAAGTCTCCATTCACAGGATGGAAACAGTGCGTCCACTCCGTGGAAATCTCGCTAGCCTAGGGTCCTTGAGCGACTTCGGTCGAACACGTCAACGTCACCAAGACCAGCGAAAGAACGACCATGAGCGGAAACGAGATTCGTCTTCAAGCCATCAACGAGATTACCAACCGTGTCGAGGTGCCGACGACCGGGGTCCCGGGACCCTTGAGTGAGATCTGGGCATGCGATGTATTCGATCTCGCCACGATGGAGGAAGCACTCTCGAAGAATGCCTTCAAAGCGATGAAGAAGACGGTCCAGACGGGGGCCCCGCTCGATCCGGCTACGGCGGACGTCGTGGCCGCGGCGATGAAGGACTGGGCCTTGTCGAAGGGCGTGAAGTTTTTCTCCCACATCTTCTACCCGATGACGAACATCACCGCCGAGAAGCACGATGGCTTCATCGTCACGAACTCGGACGGCAAGGCGATCACGGAGTTCACGGGTAGGCTCTTGATCAAGGGCGAACCCGACGGATCTTCGTTTCCGAACGGAAGCCTCCGAATGACGGCCGCGGCGCGCGGTTACACGGCATGGGACCCGACCAGCCCCGCGTACGTGATGAACACGCCCAATGGCGCGAC
>JBATTM010000046.1:0-1633 GCA_049670545.1 Polyangiales bacterium | reverse complement strand
CTTCTGCGGCGTTCGGAATGAGGCTCGGGTCCTCGATGAGGGCGCGCCGTTGGTCGGGGTACTTCTCGAGCTGCTCTGTCGAGTTTCCGATGAAATTGCTCGTCGTGTCGTTGCCGCCGGCGATCATCACGAAAAAGAACCCCACGATATCCCAGTCGGTGAGCACATCTCCATCGATCTCCGCTTGGGTGAGTCTGGTGATCATGTCGTCGGTCGGCTGCCGTCGGCGCGCCTGACACATCGTGCTGAAGTAGGTGACGAGTCCCTGCACGGCATCGACGGCATTCTGCACGTCGAGCGTGAAGTCGGCGGACGCTGATGTGATTGCGTCAGACCATGGATCAAACTGCTCGCGATCTACTTCGGGGACCCCCAGAATGTCGGCCACCACCATCGTGGGAAGGGGCGATGCGATCTCGGCGATGAGATCCACCATGGCGCCAGCGGCAGCCTTCGCCTTCATGGCTTCGATTCGTTCGATCACGAACGCGCGAACCCTGGGCTCGAGGGCCTTGACGGTGTCAGGTGTGAAGGCCTTGGTAATCAATCGTCGAAGTCGGGTGTGATCGGGGGGGTCCATCATGATGAACGTCGGAGGAAGCCCGAGCGTTTCGATCTCATCCTTCTCCGGGGTCAGACCCTGGGCAGAGGAGAACAGCTGCGGCCTACGGAGAGCCTGATAGATGTCGCCGTAGCGGGAGAGGACAAAGCAATCGAGCCGCTCGTTGTAGTAGAGTGGATGGTCCTCGCGGAGGCGTCGGTAGAAAGGATACGGATCCTCCATCAGCTGCGGATCGAAAGGATCGTAGATCGGATCGTAGACGACTTCAGATGGTCGTGACTCTGGGGAGCGGGGCATCAGTCGACAAATTAGATACTACGTCTCGAGATAGAGGCAAGTATGGCATTTTGCCTCACCGGTCGACCAGCGCCGGGATGAGCATTTTGTGCAAATAGGCGCGCAGGGAAGGCCCAGTGCGGCGCACAGTTGGCACCGTCGCCAGCGAGAAGATCGCGCGCGTGACCCACTCCGCGGCCTCGGCAGGGGTCACGTCGCTGCGAAGCGATCCCTGCACTCTCTTTGAGCGTGACTCTCGCTCGATCTGGGCGGTCATCTGGTCCCGCATCGCTGCGGCGCTCGCGGTGAGCTGCGCCGTGAGACCGACGCCTTCCTCGGTGAAAAAGGGCGCGACGTCCTCGCGCGACCGCATGAGTTCGATGGAGACCGCGGCGGCTTCCACGAGCCGCTCGTCGAACCCGTGAAGATCACTGAGCCGGTCCGCGATCACGGCCAAGAACCCCTGCGCGATATGAATCATGTACGCATGCAGCAGTGCTTCTTTGTTCGGGAAATAGCGATAGAGTGTCGCGCGAGAGCAGCCGGCGGCCAAAGCGATCTTCCCCATGCGCGCGCCGCGAATGCCATCACTGGCGAGAACCTTGCGCGTCGCCGCGAGGATGCGATCGCCGGCAAGCTCCTGCCGCTCTTCCTGGAGCCAATCTGGAGCGGGGGTCGAACCCATCGTGCCTGCGACAATAGTAGAACGCGTACCCCCAGCCAAGCACGCACTCACCCACCACGACGAAAAAGGGGACAGTCCCCTTTAACGAAGGGTTAACCCCTGGTTAAAGG
>JBATTM010000045.1:0-3026 GCA_049670545.1 Polyangiales bacterium | reverse complement strand
CCCAACCTTGGCGCCGAGCTCGACCTCTCCCTCTACTACCGGACCGAGAACGGCCCCAATTTCAAAGATGGGTTCTTCGCCGCGTTCCAGTACGGTGTCCTCTTCCCGCTTGCCGGCCTCAGGTATCTCGAGGTCAATGACGTACGTGAGCCGGGTACCGAGGACTTGCGAATCCGCAACGCGCAGACGTGGCGGCTGATCCTCGGCATCGAGTTCTGAGAGCCTTCCGGACGCTCAGGCGTTCACGAGCGCTCGAGGAGCGCTTCGGCTTTCGCGGCCACACGTGACTGTCGGCACCGTTCAGCGAGTACGATGCCGCGTAGATCCGCGAGAGCTTGCTGGAGCTCATCGTTGACGATCATGTAGTCGAAGAACGGGTAGTGCTCGATTTCTTCGCGCGCTTTCCGGAACCGTCTCCGCCTCGATTCTTCATCGTCAGAGCCCCGCCCATCGAGACGCCGTCGAAGCTCCTCCATGGAAGGAGGCAGAATGAAGACGCCCACCGCTTCGGGAAACTTCTCTTTGATCTGGCGTGCGCCCTGGTAGTCGACATCGAACAAGAGGCCATGCTTCCCGTCGGCTCGTGCTCGTTCGATCTCTTCGACACTCGTGCCATAGAGATTGCCATGCACCTCCGCCCACTCCGCGAACGAACCCTCATCGATGAGTTCTCGAAAGCCTGATTCTTCGACGAAGTGGTAGTCTTGCCCGTCGACTTCGTTCGCACGTGGCTGTCGCGTCGTGTGAGACACGCTGAAACGCAGCTCCGGGAACTCCTGCAGCAACCGATGTGTGAGCGTAGTCTTCCCCGCTCCCGAAGGAGAGCTGATGACGAGCAGAATCAGGTCAGGATTGGGGGAGGCGGAAGCACTCATGCGCGTACCCGGGTCATCGGACGTCTACCGCTTTCGTCTCGGGAGCTAAAGCACATTTTGGGCCTGCTCGCGCATTTGTTCGACGGTCGACTTGAGGGCGATCACGAGTGGTGTGACGGTCGTGTCCTGGACTTTGGACCCCAATGTGTTGATCTCGCGTCCGATTTCCTGAAGCAAGAAGTCGATGCGTTTCCCCACGGGCTGGTCCGAATTGACTAGCAAGTCGAGCATCTGCGACCGATGACTGCCGAGGCGCACGAGTTCCTCCGTCACGTCGCCGCGGTCGGCGAGGATGGCGATCTCCTGCTCGAGTCGGCTCGGTTGCAATTCGACGTCCACACTGCTGAGTAGAGCGTCGAGACGATCGCGCAGTTTCATGCGGCGGGACTCGATCACATGGGGCAGTTCGGTTTCGATTGCCGATACGTGCTGCGCGACTTCCTCGAGGCGCATGGCGAGGTCCTTCGAGATGGCCTCACCCTCGAGGCCGCGCATTACGAGGAGCGCGTCACACGCCTGGTTCGATGCCTCCTCGAGCGCCCCACGCGATGCCTCTTCGTCGACCGACGAGTCCGCGGTGAATAGATCGGGCACGCTCGCCAATAGCGAGAGGGGCAGTGGTTCGTTCGGACTGAGCGCGTCACGAAGTGTTACGAGTTGCGCGAGAACGGCTCGCGCACGATCGACATCGAGCGTTGGCTGAGGAAGAGTCTGTCCTTCGAAGCGCGCCGTGGCGTCGACGCGTCCGCGGCCGAGTCGTGCGCGAACGACACGCTCGACGGTGGGGACGTATGCTTGAATCCGCGACGGCAATCGTACGCGCACGTCGAGAAACCGATGATTCACCGCACGTAGGTCGACCACCACGTGACCATCGCCAAGCGCTGCGCGCCCACTGCCGTATCCCGTCATGCTCTGCATGAAGGGGCCTACTCGAGTCCGCGTTTGCGCTTGATCTGATCCATCACCTTGCCGTATTCGACCTCGAACGCAGCGGTGCCCTCTTGAAGGTTTCGGATCTTCGAACGGACTTCTGCATCGAGGCCCGTCTCGACCTCCATGTGTCGCCGGAGGATGGGCGTCATCTTCTTTCGAAGGACGACATCGTCGGCGTAGATCTCGATCACGTTCGCGCTGTGGAAGAGCATGTTGAGGAGTTGGTCGACTAGGTAGGGCAGGACCTCGTCCTGCTGCGGGAAGCCTATCTCTTTGGCCATCTGCTGCCGCATGCGACCAAGCTTCGAGTAGCCGAGGCCCTCGTGCTCCATCCGGTCCTTGGCCTCGTCCACCATCTGCCGCTCGCGGCGAACGAATTCTTTGAGCACCGCCTCTAGGTCGAGCCGGACCTCTGCCTCATCCTCTACCTCGATGTCGCCCTGGGTGGTGAGGTCTCTCACCATATCGTCGACAATGGGGCTAATCTTTCCAGAGTAAAGTCGCATACTTGTGGATCATCTCCAGGGGCCATCTCAGCCCCCTTCTTTCGGGGCGACCCTAGCGAAGGCAGGGGTTCCGGTCAACATGAGTCGATGGGCACTTCGGTTATTTTTGTTAAACTATGCCTTGACGGTATTCCTGTGATTGTGCACCATGCCGTTAAGGCTGTAAGAATGGATTCCAACGCTCCTGCACTACAAAACGGCTCTGGCGCACGCCGACTGCGAACGACGGAAGAGCGTCGAACTCGCATCCTCGCCAGGTGTCATGTGTTCGAGGCGCTCAGCGCTGAACTACGTGAGCGCGTGCTCGACGGAAGCGCGCTGGTCGATGCCGATCGGCGGGAGTCCTTATGCATGCCGAGTGACCCGGCGATCTTCGTGATCGGTAGCGGTCGTGTTCGTCGCGTGCGTCGCACGCCCGAGCGCGAGCTGACCCTCGGGTATTACGGACCTGGAGATCTCGTGGGGGAGATGTCCTTGGTCGACCCAGAAGCCCGTCTCGAGACGGTGGTTCTGGACTACGTGGAAGCGCTCCGGATTCCGCCTCGCCTCGTCAAGATGGTGATGAGCGAGGATCTAGAGTTCGCATCCGCCATGCATCGATTGATGGGGGAACGCCGGCTCCTTGCCGAGCGCCGAATCGATGCCTTGTTGACCCGCAGCGTGGAGTCGCGGGTCGCAGAGTTTCTCCTCGATGCATCCACGAGACACG
>JBATTM010000044.1:0-2584 GCA_049670545.1 Polyangiales bacterium | reverse complement strand
AGCAAGGCCCGCTCCTCGTCGCTCCAGCCGCCTTCCGGACCCACGACGAAGGCGATGCGAAGCCCCGAGCGTGACGCCGTTTCGACGAGCGCGGGCCGACTGGACTCGCGGTCGTCGAGGTACACGCGGAGATCGGCGGCCGTGAAGCATTCGTCCTCGAGGGCGGCGGCGAGTTCGACCGCCTCGCGGACTTCGGGGAGGCTTGCGCGTCGACATTGGCGGGCGGCCCGCAAGGCTTGCTTGGGCCACGCGTGCGCCTTCTCGTGATCCAACCCCTCACGCGTCACCGAACGCTCTGAGAGCACCGGAACGATGCGCATCGCCCCAAGCTCCGTCGCCTTCTGCACGACGATGAGCATGCGCTGCCTTGCGAGCACGGCGCAGAACAAGGTGATGCTCGCGGGTGACTCGGTCGATCCAACCATTCGCTCATACACGAGCGCCTCGCCACTTTCCTTCTTCATCGCCTTGAGGGAAGCACGAAAGAAACGGCCCTCACGATCGACAATCGTGAAAGCCTCTTTCTCCTTGATCTCGCGATGACGGAGCGCTCGAACGTGAAACGCGTCGAGTACGATTTGCGCACCCTCCCCTAGCTTGTCGACATGGCGAAGAGGTGCATTCAAAGGAGGAAAGCTCATGCAGAGAGCATAGGCCGGTTCGCGCCGGAGTCGACGACTGGGCGAGGCCTTGATCGAACACGCAGAAAGGAGCAGAGAGACACGGAAGCGCGACCCAACGGAGCGACTTTCGGTTATGAGCGACGTATTCGCAGGCGATCCCATCGAGATTACCGTCTCGCTCGACGACGCGCAAAGTCCCGACGCGGTCAAAGCGCAGGCGGCGAAGAAGCTGGGGATGGAGATCGACGACCTACCCGAGCTTCGCATCCTGCGGCGCGCCATCGACGCGCGCGGCCGCAAGACACGCTTTCACCTGTTGCTCGGCGCTGGCGACGAAACCCCGAGCAGCGAGTGGGCGCTCCCGCATCCTCGTGAGGTCCAAGCGCCTTCGCGTGTCGCGATCGTCGGGGCCGGTCCGGCGGGCTTGTTCTGTGCGTACGAGCTGGCGCGCCACGGGATCGCGAGCCGTATCATCGAGCGCGGAAAACCGGTACAGCCGAGGCGTCGCGACATCGCACTTCTCAACCGCGGAGAGCGCGTCAACTCCGACAGCAACTATTGCTTCGGCGAAGGCGGGGCGGGAACGTACAGCGATGGCAAGCTCTACACACGCGCGCACAAGCGGGGCTCGGTTCGTGATGTGCTCGAGATCCTCGCCCTCCACGGAGCGCCCCGAGAAATCTTGCTCGACGCGCGGCCGCACATCGGCAGCAACAGACTGCCCAAGGTCGTCACCGCCTTGCGCGAGCGGCTAGAATCCGTGGGAGTCGAGTTCCATTTCGAGTCGAGGCTGACAGAGATCCTCGTCGAAGGAGATCAGGAGAATCGCCGTGTGTCCGGAGTCGCACTCGCGGATGGTCGCTCATTCGAAGCGGACGCCGTGGTCCTGGCGACCGGGCACTCCGCGCGTGACGTGTTCGAGATGCTTCATGCGATGAACGTCAGGCTCGAACCGAAGGGTTTCGCAATGGGCGTCCGCGCCGAGCACCCACAACCGCTGATCAACGAGATTCAATACGGAGCGGACGCGGGACACCCTGCCCTGCCAAGCGCGTCCTATCGTCTCGCGGCGACGGTAGAGGACCGCGGTGTGTTCTCGTTCTGCATGTGCCCAGGGGGTTGGATCGTGCCCGCGATGACGGAGGCCGGCGCGCAGGTCGTCAATGGGATGAGCTTGTCGAAACGGGACTCCCCTTTTGCCAACTCTGGGATCGTCGTGGCGATTGAGCCTGCGGATTGGGAAGCACAGGGTTTCGAGGGGCCTCTTGGCGGGATTCGCTTTCAGCAGCGGATCGAACGCGCGGCCTGCGAAGCGGGGGGCGGCGATCTCCGTGCGCCGGCAACGCGGATGGTCGACTTCGTCGCGAAGCGAGGCTCGAGCCGAGTGCCCGACAGCAGCTACCGACCGGGGCTGACGGCGACCACCCTCGATGAGGTGGTTGACGCGGCCGGGGTGGCCATCTCGACGCCGCTCCGCGAGGGGATCCAACACTTCTCGCGTCGGATGCGCGGATTCATCTCCGAGGACGCAGTCCTCGTGGGCGTCGAGTCGCGAACGAGCTCTCCTGTACGTGTTCCCCGCAACGAAGACACGCTCGAATCGCCCGACGTCGTTGGTCTCTATCCGTCCGGGGAAGGCGCAGGGTACGCCGGCGGTATCGTCAGCGCGGCGCTTGACGGCAAGCGCGTGGCTGGGGCCCTCATATCAAGCCGGGCGCCCGCGAAGTCGCTCGGCTAGGGTTCGAGTCCGGCTTACGAAACGGAAAGGACCACAGGTCACGTTCCAACCTATCGATCCAACGGGCGGCCCGTCCAATAGGTGGCCCTGTTGGATTGTGCCGTCGGGTTCCTCTCCCCATACGCACCGGAGTCGGGTACCGTACCGCAGCAGGAGGCCTATGGGACGCGTTCCGAGTTCGCTCACGATACTCTTCCTCTCCCTGGCGATCGGTGTCCTCGGC
>JBATTM010000043.1:0-20599 GCA_049670545.1 Polyangiales bacterium | reverse complement strand
TCGCCGCTTGTTGTATGGCCGGGCAGCGGAAAACGACGTTCGCGTGCTCGACTGGACGGTTGACGGAGAGCGCACGCGGGCGACTGTTCAGGTGCGAGGGCAATCGGTGGAGCTCGATCTTCGTATGCTCGGCGAAGGCGCGGTCCTGAATGCGGCGGGCGCCCTCGCCGTGATGTTCGGACTCGAACTCGACGTTGCGTCGGCCGTCGCAGGGATGTCCGAAGTGGCACCGACGCCCGGGCGTCTCGTGCCGATGCTCGGCACGCAGGATCGCTTTCTCATCGACGACACGTACAACTCGAACCCAGCCTCGGTTGAGGTCGCAGTTCGCACGGCGCGGGCGGTCGCGGAGCAGCGAGGTGCCCCCCTGGTCGTGGTCCTCGGTGACATGAAAGAGCTCGGCTCCCACAGCGAAGACGAACACCGAAAAGTGGGAGACATCGTGTCCGAGAGTGGCGCGTTCCTGTTCGTCGGCTGCGGCGAGGAGATGCATCTTGGGGTCGACGTCGCGAATGCTCGTGGGGTCGACACGCTCTGGTTTCGGACAGCGGCCGAGTGCGCCGAACTCGATGACCGGCTGCCGTTGAACGCGGTCGTTCTGGTCAAAGGATCGCGGTCGATGGAGATGGAGCGTGTGTTGTCGCCGATGCGCCCGGAGGATGGCGCGTGATCTACTACCTGCTGTATCCGCTGCACACGCACGAATCACTCTCGTTTCTGAACGTGCTCCGATATCTACCGTTTCGGTTCCTCGCCGCGACGATGACGGCTCTCCTCCTGACCTTCGGTCTCTACCCCTGGTTCATTCGGCGACTCCAAAGCAAGCAGATCGGTCAGATCATTCGCACAGACGGTCCGGAAACTCATCTTTCCAAGGCCGGGACGCCCACCATGGGCGGTGCGCTCATGTTGCTTGCCCTCGTGATCTCGACGGTGCTTTGGGCGGACCCATCGAACTCGATGGTGTGGGTCGTCACCCTCATCACCGTGGCCTACGGAGTCGTTGGCTACATCGACGATGCATCCAAGATCCGGACCCGATCCACGGGTGGCCTCGCGGGTCGCTACAAGTTGTTGCTCCAGTTCTCTACCGCGATCGTCGTGTGCAGCTGGCTCTTCTATGGGGACGCCGGGCTCCCGACTGACTGGATGGAAATCCGGTATCGCCTTGCTGCGCCGTTCTTCGCGTTCTCGAAGTATCCGATCGAGCTCCCTCCGTGGCTCTACGTGATTTTTGCCTCGTTCGTGATCGTGGGAACTTCGAACGCCGTCAACCTCACGGATGGCCTCGACGGGCTCGCGATCGGTCCCGTCATGATCGCCGCCGGTACCTACGCGATTCTCGCCTACCTGGCCGGCCTCACGCTCTTCGGAAACATCGTGGCGGGGTACCTCGACATTCCGGCGATCGAGAGCGCTGGCGAGCTCAGCATCTTTGCGGCGTCGGTCGTCGGCGTCGGGTTCGGGTTCCTTTGGTACAACACCTACCCCGCCCAAGTCTTCATGGGCGACGTGGGTTCGCTTGCGCTCGGCGGTGGGCTTGGGGCGCTCGCGGTGCTGACCAAGAACGAGCTCCTATCCCTCATTCTCTGCGGCATCTTCGTCGTCGAGGCCGTGAGCGTCATTCTGCAGGTCGGGTTCTTTCGCATGACCGGAAGACGCATCTTCTTGATGGCGCCGATCCATCATCACTTCGAGAAGATGGGATGGCCCGAGCCGCGGGTCATCGTACGGTTCTGGATCATCGCCATCATGCTTGCGGTCGCAAGCCTTGCCACGTTGAAGCTGAGGTGATGGTGAACGTTGCCGGAAAGCAATGCGTGGTGGTCGGACTCGGAGAAACCGGGCTGTCCGTGGTTCGCTTCCTTCACGCGCAAGGCGCGAGGGTTCGGGTGAACGATCGGCGTCAGGCGGACACCCTCGGCAACGCAGCGGTCGAAGCGGAGGCGCTCGGGGCGGCTCTCTTCCTCGGGGGTCACCCCGACGAAGCGTTCGACGGCGCCGAGGTCATCGTCGTCTCTCCTGGCGTGCCTCCGCTTGGCGCGATCGATCGCGCGGAAGCAGCTGGTGCTCTGGTGGTGAGCGAGGTCGAACTTGCCGCGCGATTCATTGCCGCACCGATCGTCGCAGTCACGGGGACGAACGGAAAGAGCACAGTAACCACGATGCTGGGTCGCATGTGTGAGCGGCTCGGGGTCCCGTTGTTCGTTGGCGGAAATCTCGGCCGTCCCATGGTCGAAGCCATAGGCACCGATGCGGCGTCCGCGCGCGGGCTAGTGCTCGTCGAACTCTCGAGTTTTCAGCTCGAGCGCGTTTCCACGTTTCGTGCTCATGTCGCGGTTCTTCTCAACGTCACCGCCGACCATCTCGACCGGTATCCGTCGTTCGACGCATACGCGGCCGCGAAGAGTCACATCTTCGACCGTCAGGGGCCGGACGACTTCGCGATTCTTCCGGCGTACGAACCGAAGCTTCGCGAGCTCGTGCATGGGGAGGGCGCGGTGCTGCAGTTTGGCGGGAACGACGGCGACGTGCGTGTCGACGCGGGCTCCTTGGTCGACGCCGAGTCCGGCCTCCGCATTCCGATCACCGAACTACGGGTTCGGGGCAGTCACAATGCTTCCAATGCGTGCGCGGCCGCCCTCGCTGCACGACTCCTTGGCGTCGGGACGGAGGGGATCGGCGAGGTGCTCCGCGATTTCGCCGGTCTGCCGCATCGGATGCAGCACGTCCGAACGACGGGCGGGGTGGACTACGTGGACGACTCGAAGGCGACCAACGTCGGAGCCGCGGTCGCCTCGATCGAAGGTCTCGATGAAAGGCCCGGGAGGGTCGTCCTCATTGCGGGGGGCGTGGACAAAGGCGGAGGCTACGAGGCCCTGCGCGACCGGATGGATGCGCAGGGGAGAGGAGTGGTGCTCATCGGCGACGCGGCGCCGTTGATCGAGCGCGCGTTCGAAGGTTCGCCTCTCGTGATGCGCCGCGCGGGTTCGATGGAGGCGGCGGTCGGTGAGGCGGCCGCGCTCGCGGAACCGGGTGACACGGTTCTTCTCGCACCTGCTTGCTCCAGCTTCGACATGTTCCGTTCCTACACGGAGCGAGGAGACGTATTTCAACGGGCCGTCGTCGGCCTCGGAGGAACGCCGTGAGAAAGTCGTCCAAACCGCCCGTGCTCGAGCCAGGCCCGATCGACGTGTCGCTAGCCGCCACCTTGATCGGGCTCATCGCCTTTGGCGTTGTGATGGTCTACAGCGCAAGCGCCGTCTACGCGAATCGCATGTACGGTGAGGGCGCGCACTTTCTGATACGTCAGGCCGTGTTCGCGGCCGTGGCTCTCCTCGTGCTCGTCGTGGCCGCACGGATCGATCTCTCACTCTTGCGTCGGCTCACGTATCCGGTCTTGTGCGTCGCCGTGCTGCTCATGCTCGCGGTCGCACTTGGACTTGGAAGAAGTGCGGGGGGGGCGACGCGTTGGGTTCAGATCGGCCCAGTGAACGTCCAGCCTGCGGAACTCGCGAAACTCGCGATGATCCTTTGGCTCGCCCATTCGCTCGCGAAGAAGGCGCACCGGGTTCGTACGTTCTCGATTGGTTTCTTGCCTCACGTGATCGTGATGGGCCTCTTGATGCTGCTGTGTCTCGCACAGCCTGACTTCGGTAGCGCGGTCATGATCGCGCTCCTTACGTTCGTCGTGCTGTTCGCGGCTGGGGCGAAGGCAGGGTATCTCCTTGGCGGAATTCTCATCGCGTTGCCGATCGGGTACGCGGCGATCGCGTCGTCGCCCTACCGCATGCGAAGGATCAAGGCGTTCCTCGAGCCTTTCGAGCACCGACAAGGAGCGGGCTATCAGATTACGGAGTCACTGATGAGCTTCGGCTCGGGCGGCTGGACCGGGGTCGGGCTTGGCGATAGCCGTCAGAAGCTCCTCTTCCTTCCTGAAGCACACACCGACTTCGTCAGCGCGATCGTGGGCGAGGAATTGGGCTTCTTGGGCGTCGCATCGTTGTGCCTCGCGTTCGCATGGGTGGTGGTTCGTGGGCTTCGAGCCGCGTGGCGTGCGGAAGACGAATACGCCGGCTACCTCGCGGCGGGCATGACGTTCTTCATCGGACTGCAGGCATTCACGAACCTCGCTGTCGCGATGGGGCTCCTCCCGACCAAAGGCCTCGCGCTCCCGTTCGTGAGCTATGGCGGCTCCTCTCTTCTCGTCAACGCAGCCGCCGCGGGCCTGATTCTGAATGTCTCGCGTTTCGGTGTCGACGGAGTCACCGAACCCGAGGAGCGCCAACCCGCGCGACGACCCACACGAAAGAAAGCGAAACCGCGGCTTCGGGCTGCGGCTGGAGGTGCTCGATGATCACACGCATCATGGTCGCGGGCGGCGGTACCGGAGGGCACCTCTTTCCAGGGCTCGCCGTCATCGAGGAGCTCCGAAGGCGAGTCCCAGACCTCCAAGTACGATTCGTCGGCACTGCGCGGGGAATCGAAGCGCGGGTTCTTCCGGATCGGGGCGAGGCACTCGACCTGCTCGAGGTGAGGCCGCTCAAAGGGCAGGGCGTTGGTGCCCGCCTCAGCAGCATGGCACGAATTCCCTCTGCAATGACTGAGGCGTCACGATTGATTCGCGACTTCGCGCCGGATCTCGTTCTCGGGGTCGGTGGGTACGCGTCTGGCCCCGTGCTCCTGGCTGCCTCGCTGCGCGGTGTCCCGACCGCGGTCCTCGAGCAGAACGCACACGTCGGAATGACGAATCGCATCCTCGCGCGTTTCGTCGACCGCGCGTACGTGACGTTCGATACGACGGTCGACGTGTTCGGGGAGCAGAAGTCTCGCTTGACTGGGAACCCTGTTCGTCGCGAGTTCGTCGAACTCGCCCGTCGCGCTCTCGCAGATCCTGAAGGTTTCGAAGCGCGCGCTCAAACGATTCTCGTCCTCGGGGGTTCGCAAGGGGCGCGAAAGCTCAATGAGGAGCTCCCCAAGGCGTTCGCCAGCGCGGGCCTTGCGGACCGTCGGATGCGGGTGGTCCATCAGACCGGTGCGTCCATGCGCGACGACGTCGAAGCAACCTATCGAGCGCTTGGCATCGACGCCGAAGTGGTGACATTCATCGACGATGTGGCGCGTGCCTTCGCGAACGCGAGTCTCGTGGTGGCTCGTGCGGGGGCGACCACACTCGCCGAACTGTGTGCCATTGGACGACCCTCGGTGTTGATCCCCTTCCCCTTTGCAGCCGACGACCACCAAGCGAAGAACGCGGAGGCGCTCGCCGAGCGAGGGGCGGCCATCTGTGTACGGGAGGCCGATTTTGCCGTCGAGTCCGTCGGGGGCCTCGTCGCGACTCTCCTGGACGACCCCGAACGCCGTCGGACGATGTCCGAGGCGGCACGTGCGCACGGTCGCCCCGATGCCGCGGCCACGATCGTGGACGACATGGTCGGTTGGCTTGGCGGCCCCCTTGCACCGGACATCGATTCCGTACCGCCCGCGAGTGAGCCTCCTAGTGGCGGTTCGCGGGGCTTCGAGGCGGCTCCGATCTTCCGTCTCGGCTACTCGGATATAGCGCTGCGGACTCGCAGCGTTCGACCCCGTCGACCCGTCGTCGTTGACGGCGCGGTGTGGGAGTAGGCCGGCATGTTTCGGGGGCGGATTCGATCCATTCATTTCGTGGGTGTCGGGGGCGTCGGCATGAGTGGAATCGCCGAGGTGCTCCTGGACTCGGGCTTCGTCGTGACCGGTTCGGACCTCCGCAGGAACGACTACACGCGACGGCTCGCCGACAAGGGAGCCACGGTTTTCGTCGGGCACGCTGCGAGTCAGGCGGCCCAGGCGGACGTCGTCGTGTTCTCCTCGGCCGTTCCGTCGACGAACCCGGAGCTGGTCGAGGCGCGAAAACGCGGCGTTCCCGTGATTCCCCGGGCCGAGATGCTTGGAGAGCTGATGCGGCTCAAGGATGGGATTGCCATCGCTGGCTCTCATGGGAAGACGACGACGACCTCCTTGGTGGCGACGGTGCTTCGCGCCGCCGGGCTCGACCCGACGGTTGTCATCGGAGGCAAGCTCAACGCGCTCGGCTCGGGAGCCGCGAGAGGCGCTGGAGATCTACTCGTCGCGGAGGCAGACGAATCGGACGGGTCGTTCCACCATCTCATCCCAGCGGTTGCCGTGATCACCAACATCGATCCCGAGCACCTGGATCACTATGGAAGCCTAGAAAGCGTGAAAGACGCGTTCGTGGATTTCGCCAATCGTGTTCCGTTCTACGGTGTGGTTGTCACGTGCCTCGATCACCCCAACGTGCAGGATGTCTTGCCACGCATCGACAAGCGTACCGTAACTTATGGCTTCTCTGCACAGGCGGACTATCGCGCCCGCAATCCCGTGTTCTCCGGACTGTCCGTGGGGTTCGATGTGGAGCATCGTGGCCAAAGCCTTGGTCAGTTCGAGGTTCGAATGCCCGGCACGCACAACGTACTGAACGCGCTGGCGACGATCGCGGTTGCAGATGAGTTGCGCGTCGATCGAGACCAAGTCCGAGCGGCACTGCGTACGTTCGAAGGCGTGCAGCGCCGATTCTCGATCGTCGGCGAAGTCGGCGGGACGACGATCATCGACGACTACGGCCACCATCCTGCTGAAGTCGAGGTCACCTTGGAGGCGGCGCAGCGAGCTTACGGCCAACGGCTCGTGGTTGCGTTTCAACCCCATCGATACACACGGACGCGTGACTTGTTCGACGAGCTGACCCGCGCGTTCAACAAGGCCGATGTCCTATTCTTGACCGACGTATACGCCGCAGGCGAAACACCGATTGAGGGAGCCGATGCTGCCCGGCTCGCCGAAGCGATTCGGGCACACGGCCATCGAGACGTGACGCTCATCGAAGACCGCAAGGAACTGGCACGTGCGATGGCCAGCCGGATTCGTCCTGGCGACATCGTCATCACCCTAGGAGCAGGCGACATCACGAAGACCGGCAGCGAGTTGCTCGAGGTGTTGGGCTCGTGAACCGGCGCGCGACTGCCTCCACATCGGCCAAGCGGGCGGCGCCCAAGCGCGCTCGTGCAGTCACCAGCAAGCGTCGAATACGGAAACCGGCCACCAAGAAGACCCTCGGCGCCAAGCGAAAGACCAAGGCGCCCCCCGCGAAGAAGGCAGCGCCCAAGCGCCAGACCCGAGCTGTGGCCCCCGGCCCGTCAAAGGCGCAGAACAAACGGCGGCCGACCCCAAAGAAGCGCAAGTCCCAGGTCACGAAGCCAGGTTTGCGGGCGCGGGCTTCGAGGGCGCGACTCGACGTTGGCGCGTGGTTGTCCAGGCAGGAGGGTCTGTGGCGACGGGCTAGACAGGTCGTGGTGTTCGTCTTCGGAGCGGCCGTGGTCCTTTGGGTGGGCCAAGAGACGGTACGATATGCGCGAACGGCGGAGGCATTCGCGATCCGCGAGGTCATCGTCGACGGGAACGAACGCCTCGGCCCCATCGACGTACGCCGGGCCGCCGGTATTCAGATAGGCTCAAACGCTTTCGAGGTTTCTATGGAAGATGCCCGAGATCGTTTGCTTCAGCATCCATGGGTCAAGGATGCCACCGTGGTTCGTAAGTTACCCAACCGCGTACGTGTGGAGCTTGTCGAGCGTCGGCCCGTCGCGTTGGTCGCCCTCGACCACCTGTACTTGGTCAGTGAGGAAGGCGCAGTGTTCAAGCGCATCGGGGTCGACGACCCCGCCAACCTGCCGGTAATCACGGGTATCGCTTCGGAGCGCTTCTATGACGACTTGGACTACCGCAAGGCGGTCCTACTCCGATCGATGGCGGTTCTTCAAGACTACGAAGGTGCGGGCTTGGCGAAGCAAGAGCCGGTGTCTGAAATTCACTTCGACCCCGCAGGGGGCGTGGAGCTGTTCGTCGGGGAGGATGGCATCCACGTGCGCCTCGGCGGGGGACAGCATCGACAAAAACTTCGCCGACTGAAGCAGGTGCTTACCCGACTTTCCCGTGAGAAAGCGCGGCCTGCCTACGTATACCTCGACAACGTTCGAAGTCCTGAGCGCGTCACAGTTCGGCTGCGCTGACGAAAAAGGGGACTGTCCCCTTTGTTGTGGGGTTAATTTTCCTGGGGGAGAGGGGGGACTTTCCCCCTTTTTTTTCTGCACGAAACTTGTGTGGAGAAAACGCGGTTGTGTATGGGTCAGAGAGAGGCGAGGGATGGCGGAACACGAGATCATTGCTGGGTTGGATCTGGGGTCGACGAAGGTCTGTGCGATCGTCGCCGAGCAAACCGAAGAAGGCCTAGACATCATCGGGATAGGCTCCGTTCCTTCAAAGGGTTTGAAGAAAGGTGTCGTGGTCAACATCGAGTCGACGGTGCAGGCGATCCGCGCGGCCGTCGAGCAAGCCGAGACCATGGCAGGCGTCGAGATCAATACCGTCTTTGCCGGGATCGCCGGAAGCCACGTGCGCGGGATGAATCAGGACGGTGTCGCCGCTATCGCCAATCGCGAGGTTGCCGCCGAAGACGTCACCCGAGTCCTCGAGCAAGCGAAAGCAGTACCGCTCCCCGGCGATAGGCAAGTGCTTCATGTGCTCCCGCAGGAGTACATCGTGGACGAGCAGGACGGCATCAAGGAGCCGATCGGGATGGCGGGTGTTCGCCTCGAGGCGCGTGTGCACATGGTGACTGCAGCGTCGACGAGTGTTGCGAACGTCACGAAGTGCGCCGAGAGATGCGGCTTGTTCGTCGAGGAGGTCGTGCTTCAGCCTCTCGCCAGTGCGCATGCGGTTCTGAGCGGCGACGAGCGCGAGATCGGTGGCGTGCTGATCGACGTCGGGGGGGGAACTTCCGACATCATCATCTACGTCGACGGCGCGGTCGTGCATACGAGCTCGATCCCCATCGGTGGGATCAACCTGACAAGTGACATCGCGACGGGGCTACGAACCCCCATGGCCGAAGCCGAGCGGATCAAGATCAAGTACGGTTGTGCTGCTTCGCGCATGGTGGATGACGAAGAGACGATCGACGTCCCGTCGGTCGGGGGGCGTCCACCGCGTGCACTGCCAAGGCGCGTCCTTTGCGACATCATCGAGCCGCGTGTCGAAGAGATCTTCGCGGCCTGTCGCCACGTGATCGCCGAGACTGGCTACATGGACATGCTTGCGTCCGGTGCGATCGTCACCGGGGGAACGACGATTTTGGATGGCTTGCCTGAGCTTGCGGAAGAAGTACTTGGCCTTCCGGTGCGCCGCGGAGCGCCGACCGGGATCGGCGGATTAATCGATGTCGTGAAGAGCCCTTCCTACGCCACTGGTGTGGGTCTGGTGAAGCATGGTGCCGAACAGCTAACAGGAACGACGACGCCCGAGCGAACCGTGGACGTGGCTGCCAGCCGCGGTCTCGGTCGAAAGCTCGGCGCATGGTTCAGAGAGGTTTTCTGAGGAGGAAACGATGGCTATCTCGATCGAGTTCGCGGACGACGCGGAACTTCAGGCGCGAATCAAAGTGGTTGGTGTCGGTGGAAGCGGAGGCAATGCCCTCAACACGATGATTCGCGGAGGACTCGAAGGAGTCGAGTTCATCGCGGCGAACACCGACGCGCAAGCGCTCGATCGCAGCCTGGCGTCGGTGAAGATTCAACTGGGGCCGCAGCTCACGCGCGGCCTTGGCGCCGGCGGCAATCCGGATGTGGGTCGGAAGGCCGCACTCGAGGACGTGCAACGCCTTAGTGAGGCGCTCGAAGGCGCGGACATGGTCTTCGTCACAGCAGGCATGGGTGGCGGCACCGGTACCGGTGCAGCGCCGATCATTTCGCAGGTCGCCCAGGACCAAGGGGCCCTGACCGTCGGCGTCGTCACGAAGCCATTCCTCTTCGAAGGACGCAAACGCTCCAAGAATGCGGAACGAGGGGTCTCCGAGCTCATCGATTCCATCGACAGCATCATCACGATTCCGAACCAGAAACTGATGTCGCTTGGCGACAACGACATCACCATGCTCGACGCGTTCGCACGTGCCGATGATGTCCTCCTGCAAGCGGTGCAAGGCATCAGCGATCTCATCATCAACGCAGGCATGATCAACGTCGACTTCGCGGACGTGAAGACGATCATGAGCAGCAATGGCCGGGCACTGATGGGGACGGGCATCGCGAAGGGCGACCGCCGCGCGCTCGAGGCCGCGGAGATGGCGATCAACTCGCCGCTGCTCGATGAGGTGTCGGTGCAGGGTGCGACGGGAATCCTGATCAACTTCACAGCCGGTCCCGACATTCGACTTCGTGAGATCAACGAAGCGGCCGGGCTGGTGCAGCAGGCGGCCCACGAGGACGCCGAGATCATCTTCGGCGTCGTCACGGACACCGAGCTCGCCGACACGGTCAAAGTGACGGTCATCGCGACGGGCTTCGAGGAGGCGACCCACGCGCCGATCCCCCTCGGAATGCACCACGCCAACCAAGGTTACGGATCTCACAACGCCTCAGCCAATAGGGTGGTCCGGCAGCAGGCCCACAAAACTGAGGATCTCTCATCAACGCTCGAAGGGGTACCCGCCACGGTGACCCAGACCGCCGGCACGCGCGCCTTTGGGGCCTCCGCGTTGCATGACGAAGCGGTTCTCGACATCCCCGCATACCTGCGCCGAGGGAATCCCCGCGCTGAGTAAAACAAGAGTTATGCCTTGTACTTAGCTTCAAGCCCGGCTTCGACCGGGCTTGTGTCATTGGACCGGCCTCAGAAGCCCGCGCCGGGGGATCGATCGATCTCCGAACAGACTTTGCGAACCATTCGGTAATGTCCTTTCCTCGATCGTGGAAACCGGCTAGCGTGCGGGGTATAGGTCGGGACAGGGTGAACGAAAATTCACCCTTATAGACTACTACTGTCGTATTCGGTACACTGAACAGGTTGATTTTGATGAAGAGGTCGGAGTTGGGTTTGAAGGCGACTTGTCCATGCGTAGGCATGCTGTGTTTCCTTGCCGCTCTCTTTGCAGGATTCTTCACCCAGGCCCACGCCAAGGCAGAGGGCCCGGCCGCCGCGTTGAAGACGACGCCACTGGTCGTTCCAGCAGCGGTGTTGGGGATTGCGAACCCGGTGGTCGTCCGCGCAGCGATGCCGACTCCCACGGCGCGCAGGTTCGAGCTCTCGAAGCAGATACGCCACATGGCGGACCGTGTGGATACGCTCGCCCGACATGGCCTCTATCTAAATCAGCGCAGCACAGGACCGGAGAAACTTCACCTGCGCTTCGAGTCACGCCTCTCCGGCGGGCTCGTGCAGCTCTGCTACCGCCACTAACCTCGTCAACGCTGAACGAGCGCGTGACGTATCGGTTCGTGTCGCCAGCCTAGGTATAGAACTGCTGTGCCCAACGACGGTAGGGCGCGATGGGACCGTCGCCATCGCATAGCAGCGGTTGCTGAAGGTGCACCTTGTGCTCCCAGATCGGGATGTCCTGTTCGACCTGACGTTTAACCTCATTCACAAAGGCTTTCCCAACGCCTCGTGTGATGTCTGCGCCGTCGAGTTTGCGAACACTGAAGTTGAAGCGAAGGTGGCAGTGGTCCTGATCGATCGGCGTGGTGGTGCCGATGTTGAGAGTCTCGACCAAGCCCTTGAATCGCACGATCCCCATGCCGAATCCATAGCTGAGACTCTCGACCGATCCGTCGACCGGGCCGCGGGGGGTGTCCATTCCGGTTGCTGAGTAGACGCGCTGCACCGGCCCTTCGAACGTAGCTTGGGATTCGGGGAGGTTCGTCGTCCCGTGCAGGTATCGAAAGTGCGCGGCGTCGACTCCGTTTTCGGCCATCTCTAGGCTGCATGAGTTGACGATCCAATCTGCAGTCTCCCAGTCGGTCCACTCATC
Source organism: Polyangiales bacterium (assembly GCA_049670545.1). GTDB lineage: Bacteria > Myxococcota_A > Polyangia > Polyangiales > Houyiibacteriaceae > SG8-38. The sequence goes on along the minus strand of JBATTM010000043.1, from coordinate 8,739 downwards.
ATTGCGTGCGCCCTCGGCCGTGCCCCATTCCGGAATCTCCTGCGGCACCTCCCACGAGGGGGGGGCGCCGTCGGCGTGATGCCAACACATGATGAGATCGGCGACCTCTCGCACGTGCCACTTGGTAACCGACGCTTTGCGAGGCTTGCGCGCCGCGTAGGGGACCGCGGTGCACCGCCCGTCCGGGCCGAACCGCCACGCGTGGAACGGACACTCGATCTCGTTTCCTTTGACCGTGCCGCCGTGCCCAAGGTGCGCGCCAAGGTGGGGACAAAAGGCGTCGAGCACCGAGAGCTCTCCATCCTCGGTGCGAAACATCACGAGGTCTTGGCCGAAGTATTTCAGCGGTACTACGTCGCCCGGTGCCAGTTCGTGGGAGTATCCGACCTGAAACCAGCCGGATGGGAGCCGGGAAGGAAAGTTCCGCGCTTCGTACGACATCGCCCGCACTATACCAGTGCGAATGCCGCCGGGGTCGAGGAAACGATTGTCAGTCGTCGAGGTCGAACATGTCGCGATGCTCAGCGAGGTACGCGAGGTAGTAGTCGGCCGGGCGCTGTGCCTCGAGGGAGCCATCCTCGACCTCGGCCATGAGCCGTTTCATCAAGTCGCCGAGTCGTTTGGAGGGCGGCACACCAAACTCCCGCATGATCTCCGTGCCTAGCCCCTTGGGCAGGGGAGCGACCTGATTGTCTTCTTCCTGCAGGTCACGAATCCGCTTCGCGAGCAAACTGATTTGACGCACGCCACGTCGGCGCTTCTCGGGGCGCTTCGTCGTGATGTCGGCTCGGCTCAAGTCGAGCAAGTCGCGCAGGCCGTTGCCCATCTGCTTGTAGAATCGTCGCACCGCCGCGTCGGTCCAGTCCTCGTCGTATTGACTCGCGCGCAGATGATGGAGGATCAGGAAGTGGATCCTCTCACCCAGGGCGCCCTCGAACCCGAGTCGGTCTGCGACGCGTTTTCGGAACATGGCCGCCCCCACTTCGCTGTGGCCGTAGAAGGTGACGTTGCCGCGATCGTCAATGCGACGCGTCTTGGGTTTCCCAATGTCGTGCAGGAGTGCTCCCCATCGGACTTCGATGCGAGGCACGGACTGCTTGACCACCTGCTTGGTGTGCTTCCAGACGTCTTTGTGGCGCCACTCATTGTCGCCGAAGCCGACCATGGCCGCGACCTCGGGCATCCACGGATCGAGGCATCCAACCAGGTGCAGGGCATCGAGGCCCGGTTCCGGGTGCTTGGACACGAGCAATCGGTCGAGGTGCTTTCGGAGTTCGCTGAGTGGGAGCGCCCGCCAGTCAGCCGGGGATGGTCGCTCTGGCACGGCGTCGAGGCGTGATGGATCGTTCGCCACATCGGCGGCCCACGAGACCGCGTAAAGTGCGCGTTCGGCATCTACATCGTTGCGAGTTGCGCCTAGCGACATGGGACCTCACCAAGCGCCTCGACAAGGCGCCCGTTCTCCTCCGGAGTTCCTACCGTGATTCGGATGCATTGCGCCAGCCGAGGATGGCCGTCGAACCGTCGAACCGCGATCCCGCGCTCGAGCAGGCCTTCGCACACCGCCCGTGGGTTCCCTTCGATACGAAGTAGAAGGAAATTGGCCTGGCTCGGGTATGTGGAGATCCCCGGAATTTCCCTGAGGGCCGTGGCGAGCAACTCCCGTTCCGCCGCGACCGCGCGAGCCTGCGAACGGACCAGGGGCGCCAAGTCGGTGAGTGCGAGGGTCGCGATCTCCTGGGATAGCGCATTGAGATTGAAGGGCTGACGCACTTTCTCCAGTTCCCGGGCGAGCTCTGGGTGCAAACGCGTCCACCCGACGCGGATCGCGGCAAACCCCACCTTGGACAGCGTCCCCAGCATCGCACACTGCGGGTACTCGTCGCACAGCGAGCTCAGCGAGCCACCGGCGAACGGAGCATAGGCTTCATCGATGACGTGTAGCGTATTGGGATGCCGAGCCACCAGAGCCTCGATGCGTTCGCGCGTGAACGTGTTGCCGGTGGGGTTGTTCGGTGTCGCGTAGTACACGAGATTCGGTTGCTCGCGCTCGATGGCTTCGCCCATCGCGTCGACGTCGAGATCCCAATCCGGGTCGAGCGGAATGCCCGCTGTGGTCCAACCATGGCCGAGGCTGGTGATGCCGTACATCACGAACGTAGGCTCGGGGTAGAGGACCACCGGCCGATCCTTCCCGGCAGGCGGCCTGCACATCGCGGTGGCGAGCAGCGCAATCAGCTCATCGGACCCGGAGCCGATGACGAACCCGTCGGCAGTGCCGCCGTAGTTCGCGGTCAAGGCATCGCGAAGCGTGGTCGCGCGGCCATCGGGATACCGATGGAGTGCCGTGCGTCGAACCGCGGAGAGGATCGTCTCCCACGCTTCTCCAGGAAGCGGCCAGGGGCTCTCGTTCGCGTCGAGTTTCACGCGCGGGGGCGACGGGGGCACGCGATACGCTTCGAGTTCGCTGAGCTCGCGCCGAAACAGAGTTTTGAGGGACTCGACCGTCATTGGGCACACCGTGTCGGGCGCAGTCTTTGCACGCTTCTGGCGGCTGTAAAGGCGCCGTGTGGGCTTTGCTGCGTCGACGCCTGGGGCCGCGTTCTAGGGCCTATTTCATTGCGCTACTAGTGGAGCACGAGATTGGCTTGATCTCGCGCTTCTTCGAGCGCGAGGCTGATCATCTGGGCGTCTTTGGCGTCGGGCCTGGCCTCTAGGTAGGCAGCGAGATCCTCGGTCGCAGCGCCGAACGTGCGAAGCGCATGTGCCAGGAGGCCGCGATCTCGTCGATGCTCTGGCGCCTGGGTGAGCTCGACCAAGTGGTCACACGCGAGCATCGCCCGTGCGTAGTCGCCCTGGCGCCGGTGTGCGTTCTTCAAGTTCGCGAGCATCCGAATGGTGATCGTCAAACAGTCGACCGGTTGCAAATAGCTCGGGTGCAATGCGACTTCGGTGCCGAGGAACCGTGTGGCGAGACTTTGCAGGCCGGTTGCGTCGAGGATCTCTCCGTTGTTGAACGGGTCCTGATAGACGCCCTCCGGTCCTCCGACGCGTACCAGGAAGTGCCCAGGGAACCCAACGCCTTCGACATCCATGCCGGCGCGCTCTCCAACGGCCATCGTGAGCACCGACAACGAAATCGGAAGACCCTTGCGTCGGCTCACGACCTTGTCGATGTAGCTGTTTTGGGGATTGTAGTAGTCGTCGCGTTCGCCTTCGAACCCGAGCTCGACAAACAACAGCTCCGACAAGATCCGGCAATCTCGTTCCGGAGTCGAACGCAGGCCGCGCCGGATCAACGCCTCGGCGCCGAAGGCGTCGAGTGCTCTGCGCATGGCGTGGTCGTTGAGAAGGGGATTCGCCTCGGCGGCGATCAAGATGGCGACGTCCTCGACTTTCGCGTTGGGACGCTGAAGCACCGATACCAAAGGATCTCCGCTTGCCACGTTATAAACCTTGCGTTCCGTTAGATTGACTCATCGATGGCTGATGTCGAGTCGAGCGTTGTGCTACACCCTCGGCGATGACAAGCGTAGGGTGTCGCTCCCGTGCTTGACGAATTTCTGCACACGCTCGAACATGCCCCGGCCCACTGGGCCTACGGGCTGATCGTGGTTGCGTCCGCGATCGAGTATGTGTTTCCGCCGCTACCCGGGGATACGGTCGTGTTGTTCGCAGTCGTGCTTTCCGCGCGCGCACAGCTCGATTGGGCGTGGGTATACGCAGGGATGACACTTGGTGCGGTCGGGGGTGGCACGCTCGCGTGGGGGTTCGGTGTGTGGCTCGCGAAACACGAACATCAATGGCCGCGATTCTTGCAGAGGCCGGCGGCCACGCGTGCTCTCGACGCGGTGCGTCGAGGATACGACCGCCACGGCGCGACCTACTTGATGGTCAATAGGTTCCTTCCGGCGCTTCGATCGTTCTTCTTCGTGGGTGCGGGGTTGTCACGAATGCCACTCGGCCCCGTACTCATCTACGGTGGGGTTTCGGCAGCGGTGTGGAACGCGCTCTTGCTGGGCTTCGGTTACGCCGTCGGGCACAACTGGGATGCGATGCGTGGCATCTTGGAACGCTACACGGCGGTCACCCTGATCGCTTTCCTGCTCGTCGGTTGTGTCTTGGTCGGACGCAGATGGTTGCGGCGCGGACGCTCAGGAGTCTAGCGCGTCGGATGACGCACTAGGACTTCACCATCGCGCGTACGAGCTCGCGGTTCATGCGCGCGATCCATTGCACGCTCACGCCCTTCGGGCAGGCGGCTTCGCACTCTCCGTGATTGGTGCACGAGCCAAAGCCCTCCGCGTCCATCTGGGCCACCATCTTTCGCGCGCGGTCGTCACGTTCGGCTTGCCCCTGCGGCAAGAGAGAGAGGTGCGAAATCTTCGCGGCCGTGAATAGGCTCGCGGACGCGTTCGGGCATGCAGCGACGCAGGCGCCGCACCCAATGCACTCCGCGGCGTCCATGGCGCTTTCTGCGATGTGCTTCGAGATCGGCATCTCGTTGGCCTCGGGTGCGCTCCCCGTTCGGATCGAAACGTACCCTCCAGCTTGAATGATCCGGTCGAAGGCGGTCCGGTCGACGACCAGGTCTTTGACGATGGGGAACCCCTGAGCCCGCCACGGCTCGAGCCATAGCTCCTGACCGTCCTTGAATTGACGCATGTGCAACTGGCAGACGGTCGTTAGTTTCTGCGGTCCGTGTGCGGTCCCGTTCACGACCATTCCACAGCTCCCGCAGATCCCTTCGCGGCAGTCGTAGTCGAACGCGATGGGCTCGTCGCCCTTCTCGATCAGCTCTTCGTTCACCACGTCGAGCATCTCGAGAAACGACATGTGCGTGGTGATGCCCTTGGCATGATAGGTCTCGAATTGCCCAGGCCGGTGAGGGCTTGCTTGGCGCCAGACGTGTAGAGTGAGGTTGAGTAGCTCGTCGGTCATGTCGCCCCTTACTTGTAGCTCCGCTTGGTCGGCTTCACGTACTCGAAGGTGAGTGGCTCTCGATTGAGCTTGGGCTCACTCGGGTTTCCGGTCCACTCCCAGGCCGATACGAAACTGAAGTTCCCATCGTCTCGAAGCGCCTCACCGTTCTCTTCGTGCTCCTCGCGAAAGTGACCGCCGCAGCTCTCGTTTCGTTGAAGCGCGTCGATGCACATCAACTCGCCGAGGTCGAAGAAGTCCGCGACGCGACCCGCGCGCTCTAGAGTCTGGTTGAAGTCTTCTCCGCTGCCCGTGATCTTCACCTCCCGCCAGAACCGTTCGCGCAGCTTGGGGATTTCCTCGAGCGCCTCACGAAGCCCTGCGGCGCTTCGTGACATCCCGCACTTGTGCCAGATGATCTTCCCGAGTTCGCGGTGGAAGTGCTCGGGCGCGTGCTTGGGGTCAGGCGCGCTCATGAGCCGCTTGACGCGATCGTCGACGGCAGACACGGCGTGCTGGACGTCCGGATGGTCCTCGGAGAGCGACGGAAGGGTACGGACCTGGCCCAGGTAGTTGCCCACCGTGAACGGGAGCACGAAGTAGCCATCAGCCAGCCCCTGCATCAGCGCTGACGCGCCGAGCCGGTTCGCGCCGTGGTCCGAGAAGTTGGCCTCGCCTCCGGCGAAGAGTCCTGGGATCGTCGTCTCGAGGTTGTAGTCGACCCAAAGCCCTCCCATGGTGTAGTGGGTGGCAGGGTAGATGCGCATCGGCGTCTTGTACGGGCTATCGCCCGTGATCCGCTCGTACATCTCGAAGAGGTTTCCATACCGTTCCCGGATCGTCTGCTCTCCGAGTCGAGTGATTGCGTCGCCAAAATCGAGGTAGACCCCACGCCGCTCGCCGTCCACCTCTGGGCCGACGCCCAAGCCCTCGTTGGTCACGTAGAGCGCGTTTCGCGACGCGACGTCTCGGGGCACTAGATTGCCAAACGCGGGGTAGCGTTCTTCGAGGTAGTAGTAGCGATCGGCTTCCGCAATGTCTTCCGGTCGTTTGGTGGCGTCTCCCTTCTTCCGCGGCACCCAAACGCGCCCGTCGTTTCTGAGGGACTCGCTCATCAAGGTGAGCTTTGACTGATAGCTTCCCGCTTGCGGAATGCAGGTTGGGTGGATTTGGGTGTAGCAGGGGTTCGCGAACGCAGCGCCATGGCGATGGGCGCGCCACGTTGCCGTGACATTGCATCCCTTGGCGTTGGTCGAGAGGTAGAAGACGTTGCCATAGCCGCCGGAACACAGGACGACCATGTCGGCGATGTGCGGTTTGACTTCGCCGGTTTTCAGGCACCGCGTCACGATCCCTCGGGCCCGCCCGTCGTGCATGATCAGGTCGAGCATCTCGTGCCTCGAGTGCATCGTGACCGTGCCCGCCTCGATCTGGCGGCTGAGCGCCTGGTACGCACCGAGAAGCAACTGTTGGCCGGTTTGCCCTCGCGCGTAGAACGTCCGTGAGACCTGCGCTCCGCCGAAGGATCGGTTGGCCAGCAGGCCCCCGTACTCACGGGCGAACGGCACGCCCTGTGCGACCGCTTGGTCGATGATGTGGAGACTCAATTCGGCCAAGCGGTAGACGTTCGATTCTCGAGATCGAAAATCGCCACCCTTGACTGTATCGTAGAAGAGGCGGTAGACGCTGTCGCCGTCGTTTTGATAGTTCTTCGCAGCGTTGATTCCGCCCTGTGCGGCAATGCTGTGGGCACGTCGCGGGCTATCTTGGTAGCAAAAACACTGGACGTTGTAGCCCATCTCTCCGAGGGACGCGGCCGCGGCACCGCCAGCCAGGCCACTGCCGACGACGATGATGTTGTACTTGCGGCGGTTCGAGGGCGCGACGAGCTTGCTCGCCTCTTTGTGCTTCTCCCACCGTTCTTCGATGGGTCCCGTAGGTTCGTGCGATCGAAGTTCCATGATGCCCTTACAGAGTGACGACGCCAGTGAGCACCGACACTGGGAAGGAGACGTTCCCGAGTGTGATGATCGTGGATATCGCGATCGCGATATCGCGACGGTACGAGTTGTAGCGGGGGTGATTCGCACCGATGGACTGAAATGCGCTGTGGATTCCATGAAAAAGGTGGAGGCCAAGCGCGAGGTTTCCCGCAATGTAGAACGCCGCGATCCAGGGATTCTGGAAGGCTTCGACCACGTTTCGATACACATCCCCCGGATGCGCCGGGATGATGGTGAATTCGAGCAAGTGATAGATCAGATAGAGCAGCAGAATCGGCCCGGACCAATACATCGTCCTCGCCGCGTAGTCCGTCACGCTGTCTTGTCGCTTCTTGTAGTGCGACCCGCGCGCCGCGGCGTTGCGACGCCAAAGTTGATAAGCCGAGGTGATGTGAGCGCCGAACGCAAAGAGCAGCAGGATGCGCGTGCCCCATACGAGGGCGGGCAAGCTGTGGAGCTTCGCCGCATACCCATTGAGTGCCTCAGGGCCGAGGTAGAGGTTCAGGTTCCCGAGGAAATGGCCAATCACGAAGCCCACGATGATGGCGCCCGACAACGCCATCACTACCTTCTTTCCGATCGTCGTTTGGTACAGGGTCACGGCTCGCTGCATGGATTCTCCTGAGGCGCGGTTCCGGCGGTGCCGATGTGTACCGCCGCCGGCGTGGGCCCGCCAGACGGCAGCAAGATCAGGGCTCGGGGGGATCGTAATACTCGACACGATCGCCCCGAAACGTCTCGAGTAACGTGACACCATTTTCCTGACTGACCACGTAATTCGGACCAATTGGGACCTTGCCGAGGCCCCCAGGTGTGTCGACGATGAGCTTGGGAAGAGCGATACCACTGACCCGTCCCTGGAGTGCACGCATCAACTCGATCCCATCGCGCAGCGGGGTGCGAAGGTGCCCCGTGCCTGCGACCGGATCCATCTGCAAAAGGTAGTAGGGCCGTACACGGGCTCGGACGAGTCCCCGAAACAGCATTTCTAGATCGTTTACGCTGTCGTTGACGCCGCGAAGGAGGACTGTTTGATTCATGATCGGTAGACCTGCGTCGGTGAGGCGCGCGCAGGCGGCCACCGCTTCGGCGGACAGCTCCTTCGGATGGTTGAAGTGCGTCATGATCCACGTCGATGGGTGGCTTTCGCGGATCGTCTCGCACAACTCATCGGTGATTCGTTGGGGAAGGGTGACTGGCGTCCTGGTCGCGAGGCGCACGTAGTCGACGTGCGCGATTTCTCGGAGCCGGGTGAGCACCTGCCCGATGCGCGAGGTCGACATCAAACAAGGATCGCCGCCCGAGATGATCACGTCACGGACGGCCGGATGGTTCTCGAGCCAGACGAAGGCCGGCTCGAGCGTCGCCAGTGATCGAGCGCCCCCGCCGTCTCCGACGATGCGTGATCGTGTGCAGAATCTACAGTAGACTCCGCAACGATCCGTGACGATCATCAAGACGCGGTCGGGGTAGCGCTGGATCAAGTGGGGTGCGACTTCGTGAGCTACCTCGCCAAGGGGATCGGCCAAGTCCCCTCGAACGGCGAGGGCCTCGTCCGCGCATGGAACGCATTGTCGACGAATAGGGCAATCAGGGTCAACGGGATCGCACAGGCCCAAATAGTACGGCGTGACGGAGATGGGAAACCCTGCCGCCATCGCGCGAGCAGCGCCTCGGCGCTCTGAGTCGGTCAGCGACAGTGCGCTCTCGCGGCCTGGCAAGTCGGTCACGGCGCTTCGTGCTTGCCATCGCCACTCGTTCCACCACGCAAGATCGATCGGGGCGGCCAAAGCGCGACCGTGGCGCTGCGCAGGCA